>JAGVZJ010000016.1 GCA_018302725.1 Candidatus Woesearchaeota archaeon
TCTAATTTCTCAAGCCTGTGCAGTACATTATCCAGCTTTGCATTTATTGTTTCTAACCTGCTCATAAGAAGATCTTCTCCATGAGATGGTTGATGAAAGTTCTGCTGAGCCTGCCCATGTCCTAATCCCATATCTTGGTGAATGTTAAATTCAGGAGCTGCAAACTCTTCCTTACTATCTTGTTCATGCTCCTCTCCAAAATCGAATTCTCTCTCTTCAGAATCTTCTTTGTTTCTATGGAATATTTTACCAAAAAATGACATTTTTACCTCCCCTCTAATATTTGTAATATGTTCACTAAAGCTTCTTTCATCATTTCTAAAGCAAATTTACCCTCCCTAATTGTATCATCATTAAGTTCAACAGCATTAGTATAGCCTTTACATACCCTTTCAAACTCAGCAACACCAGCCATTAGTTGCGATAACCACCTATTAATTTCAGAGTCAGATGTTCTTCTCAACCCGTTTATCACTTTGTTAATTTTACTGATAAGTCTTTTTTTGCCAATTCTAGAAGTGATTATTCCACGAACATCTTTTAATGCATTATAGGTCGCTGTTTCAGCTATATTAACCCCTTTCAAGTTTCTTCTTTCTGATCTTAATTTTTCTCTCCCTGCCGTAGTCTCTCCTCTTGCTCTCCTGCTTGTTTCTAAAGTATCTCTTGCATTAGTAACATCTTCTCTTACCTCATTATATCTTTCAGCAAGCTCACCACTAGCTCCGCCAAAAGTTTTTATGAAAACACCATCTATAAATAACCAAATAAGCATTAAATACCCCAGACCTGCGATTATCCATACAGCGCCAGAAAGACTTTCGTTCATTCCACTATCAAGTCCTTCTAAAATGTAGCTAAGTATGAAAACTAAACCTAATGCAAATATCCCTTTCAAGAATGATTCAAATTTATTGTCGGCATCCCATTTATGCAGACCATACAGCACCCCTATCAGAAATCCCATAATCAAGAAAATTGGAACTGCATTTGATAATCTCTCTGCAACTTCGGAAGGCAATAACGCAACTCCCAAGATAGAGATTAAGGCTGCAACTAATGTAGCTGCTCTTTCATTTCCACCTTCATCACCCTTTTTAAAAATCCTTTTACATACAGGGAGAATAAAAAAGAATACAATAACAAAAAGAGTGAGTTTTGTTGCAATAATTGAATTGTTACCAAACACTTTTAGTAATGGGTCTAAAAATCCTTTAAAAATCAAGTCAAATATACTGCTAATACTGTCTCCTATACTTCGGATAGCACTATCTGGTATTCCCGCAGGCGCCCCTGTAATTGAATTGCTGCCTAAACTACTTGTAACCAACCCAGTATAATCATAGTCTAAAGCATCAAAAAAGATCATTCCCCCAATCAAAACTAATAAGATAACTATAACCTCTCTTGTAAACACCTTTTCTTTTAGGGGATTGTAAACATCATTTGCTCTTGAAAACCAGCTGCTTCTATCAGAACTTCTTCTAGAAATAACTCTCCTTCTACTAGATCTATTCCTCTTTTTCATCATTCTCTTTAAACCATAAAGAATATATAAACCTTACCCCAACGAGAAGATATGGCCTCCTTAAAAGCGTCTTTAATAGGCAAAGTTCCAGGGAAATTAGCCAGTTTGCTACCAGTATCTTTTGACCAGATAGGATCTATAGCCTTATTTAACGATTTTCCAAAAGAGCTAAAAAAATATGAAAAACTAATAGGAAACCAATTAATAAAATTAAACAAGAATATAACAACTGTAGCGATAAAATCAAAAAAATTCTCAGGAAAATACAGGCTGCAAAAAGTAAGGACCATAGCAGGAAAAAAAACAAAAGAAACAATCCATAAGGAAAACGGACTCACATTTAAGTTAAACATAGAAAAAACATATTTCTCTCCAAGAACAGGAAGTGAAAGATTAAGAATAGCCTCAAAAATAAAACCAAAAGAGTCAGTCTTAGTAATGTTCTCAGGAATAGGACCTTTTTCAGTACTTGCAGCAAAAAAAGCAAAAGAGGTTTACGCAGTTGAAATCAATCCTTCTGCGCATAAATATGCACTGGAAAATATCAAACTAAACAAGGCAAAAAATTTAAAATCATACAAAGGAGATGTAAGCACGATCCTTCCAAAATTAAAAAAGAAATTTAATAGAATAATAATGCCTCTCCCCACAGATTCAGAATCTTACCTGTCTTTAGCTTTAAAATATTTAAAGACAAAAGGAATAATCCACTTTTATGATTTTTCAAGAGAAGAAATTTTTCCGGAATATTCCATTAAAAAAATAAAAAAACACTGTAAAAGATTTAAAGTATTAAGCAAGGTAAAATGCGGGAATTATTCCCCTGGAACCTGCAGAGTTTGTATAGATTTTCAGCCCTTATAACCGCAAGCGACTATATAGATTTCCTTGCTCCTTTTTTTGGAAGTCTGAGGTTTGTAAATTTTTGCAAAAGAAAATTTTTTTCTTACAGTGCTATACAAGTCATCTGTATATCTGCTTTGAAAAACTTTCACCAGGAAATTCCCATTTTTTTTAAGGACCCTTTCAGCAATTACAAAAGCTCTTGCACTCAACTTATATGACCTAAGTGTGTCTAAATCTAATCTTCCTGATGTATTCGGGGCCATATCACTTATTACAACATCAAACTCACCATAAGACTCTATTTTTTCAAGAACACTTCCCTCTGTAACATCTCCTATAATAGTCTCTGCTCCATCAATTTCAGTTTTTCTTAAATCTACTCCTACAACAAAAGCCTTAAACCTTAAGCAAGCTTGCAGCCAGCTTCCTGGCCAGCATCCAAGATCAAGAACTCTATCCCCTTTTTTAATCAACCTGTACTTGTTGTTTATAGCAAATAGCTTGTAGACGCTTCTTGCTTTATAGCCTTCTCTCTTTGCTCTTATGGTAGTCTTGTCTTTCTTCATTCTTCAAATAATTTCTTCTTTATTTTGACAGCTGAAGGAGCATCTCCACCATGCCAGCTCATCTTAGGCCTGACTTGTATAGAGAATATTCTTTCATTATTGTCATCAAGAACTATAGCACTTCCTTTGCTGCTCGGCAAATCATTAAGATAAGATAAAATATCTCCTATTAGATAAGTCTGCATTATTGTATTCAAAGCTTCAATATCAAACTGTGCAGTAATCCTGTGACTTATCACAATATCCGACTGGGTCATAACATCTTTATGAATCTCTCCGGGCTGCTGTGTTGCCAATACCATGCTTATTCCAGGCTGCCTTCCCTCTCTCAACAATCTCACTAAAGAGTCAGAAGCAGCAGTCTTCTCTGTTCTTGGCAAGAATTCATGCGCCTCATCAATAACCAGCCAGATCAGAGGAGATTGTTTTCTTTCATCACCGTAAAAACTTCCACTCTCCTTGATATCCATTACTTCCTCTTTTTTTCTCTCATCAACTCTTTCACTTAACAACTTCTTCCCTAATAATCCCACAACTAAGTTTTTAACATTCCAATCTTCATAGCAGCTAACATCTAAAATAACAGATTTTCCCGGAATTACAAAATCCTTAAGGTCCATTCCCTCCTCATCAAAAATTCCTAAGTTTTTAGCAGCTTCAAATCGGTTGATCAAAGCATATCTCACATGATGCTCAGTTTTATCATCATGCTCAACAAAACTAAGTATGTCATCAATATCATAATTGCCGCTTAGTTCTCCAATAACCCTCTCAATTAAAACACCCATTGCACTGGTGATATCAACATTAAACACCTTACACCAATCCTCAGCTCTTAAATCTCCCGGTTTAAACGAAAAAGAGAAATCTGCTGCAATTCCTTTTTCCTTATATTCTTTTAGTTTCCCTTTTGGAACAAATACTTTCACATCAAATCCTCTCTCTTCCATTCCCCATTCTCTGACCTCATCTTTCTGCTTTTCATTCGGATATTTCATGCTCCAGAATATGCCCATAGTATCAATTATTATAACTGAGATTCTGTTTCTAGTTTCTTCATCCAGTTTAGACATCTCTTCCGCTATAACAGAAATTGAGTAACTTTTTCCAGATCCCCTCTTACCGGCAATAAGTATCACATGGCTTTTATTCACATCAAGATAAACTTTATTGCTCAATGAAGTTTCATTCTCCATCTTAACATAACTTTTTCCAAGATAAAGAAGTCCTTTTTTGCCTAGTTCTAAGCTATCTTTTTTATCTCTTCCTATTATAATATCCTGAGCCATATAGTGTTGAAGAATAAACTTGATATAAACTTTTTTGTTTTGAGGATAATTAAGTTTTTAAAGCTATAACCTTTAGTTTAACAGATGTTCAACCAGTTTAAAACAGTAATCTTGCTTGGAGCATTATCTGGTCTATTATTACTTATAGGTCAGCTAGTTGGAGGAGCCTCTGGATTAACAGTAGCATTAGTCCTAGCCATAATCATGAATGTTGGTTCTTACTTCTTTTCCCATAAACTAGTCCTGGCCATGTACAGAGCAAAAGAAGCTCCAAAGTCTCAATTTCCTGATCTGCATCATTCAGTTGAAGAAGCAGCAAAAGCTGCAGGAATTCCAAAACCAAAAGTTTACATTGTTCCTTCAGAAAATCCAAATGCTTTTGCAACAGGTCCTAATTATAAAAATTCAGTTGTTGCAGTTACGCAAGGAATATTAAACTTATTATCAAAAGAGGAGTTAAAAGGTGTTATAGCACATGAAATTTCCCATATAAAAAACAGGGATATGCTAATCTCAACAATAGCAGCAACAATTGCCTCAGTTATTTCATATATCGCTTTTATGGCAAGATTTGCAGCATTATTCGGCGGGATGAAGGGAGATAAAGAAGGTCAAAATATCTTTGAATTGCTGGCTTTAGCAATCATAGCTCCGCTTGTTGCAATGCTAATCCAATTAGCCATTTCCAGATCAAGAGAGTATATAGCAGATGAAACAGGAGCAAAGTTAATTAAGAATCCCTCTTCATTAGCCAACGCATTGTTAAAACTGGAATCCCAGGGAAAGCATAATCCCATGAGGCTGGGTAGTAATTCCACAAATCATATGATGATAGTAAACCCTTTTAGGGGCAAACAAGCATTTGTCAGCTTGTTTATGACTCATCCTCCAATAAGTGAGAGGGTAAAGAGGCTAAAAGAATTAAAAATTTAAAAAGCTCTAACATTCTAAACAAAGGCTCGTTTTAATTCACCTACTCTATCTGTTCTTTCCCATGTGAAAAATCCCCTTTCTGTTTCTCTACCAAAGTGTCCATACACCGCAGTAGGTGAATATATTGGTCTTCTCAGGTCTAATATCTTTATTATGGAAGAAGGCCTAAAATCAAACATTTCTCTTACAACTCTTTCTATTTTTTTCTCATCCACAGGAGATGTACCAAAAGTTTCTACAGCAAAATCATCAGGTTGAGAAGAGCCTATAGTAAATGCAAATCTAACTTCGCATCTTTCAGCTAAACCAGCAACAACGATGTTCTTAGCAATATAACGAGCAAAGTAAGCAGCACTTCTGTCAACCTTAGTCGGATCTTTTCCTGAAAAAGCTCCACCCCCATGCCTAGCAACACCCCCATAAGTATCAACTATTATTTTTCTTCCTGTTAATCCAGAATCTCCCTCTGGTCCGCCAACAACAAATTTTCCAGTGCCATTAACAATTGTAATATCTCTTAACCGAGTTTCTAAAAGATTGTGTGGAATTGTAGGTTCAACTACCTCTTCCAAAATCCAGTTCCTCAATCCAGGAAGATCTCTATCTGCATGTTGGGCAGCAATACTAACTTTTTTTACATAAGGAACTCCATTGTCTCTATATCCTATTGTAACTTGCGACTTTCCATCAGGTCCTAAAAAATCCAGTTTCTTATATTTTCTAAGATTACTTAGCCTTGCTACTAAATCATGCGCCAGTTTTATAGACCAAGGCATTAAAACATCTGTTTCATTATCAGCATATCCATACATCAGACCCTGATCTCCAGCTCCTTGTTCTTTTTCTCCTCTAGGATCCACACCAATTGCAATATCTGGGCTTTGTCTTGTTATGTTTACGTGAAGTTTAAATCTCTCAGAACTAAAACCTGCCCAGTCCCCATCATATCCTATGCTTTCTAGAGTCCCTCTTACAACTTTTCTAAAATCTAAATTCGCACCAGTAGTTATTTCCCCCATAAGATAAACTTGTGGCATTAATGTGCCAAACAAATTTCTTTTAGCTTTAACCATAGACTCACAAGCAACTCTAGAATTAGGATCTTGTCTCAAACATTCATCTAAAACAGCATCAGAAATCTGATCACAAACTTTATCAGGATGACCTTCAGTAACACTTTCAGAAGTAAGAGTCCTTTCTTTTCTCATAACAAAAAAGATTCAGATGTTTTATTTAAAAATTTAGATTATAGAATTATTCTTTCTTATTGCTATCTTTAGAGCCTTTTCCGTTAAGCACCTCTAATTTTCCAAATCTACCCGCAGTTAATTGTTTCTCTCCCTGGAATTCATTACAATAACCATTAGTAACCTTAACCGTGTCCCCTACATTAACCTTGTCTACTTCATCATTCCACAGAGTTAATTTTATCTTGCCAGAATCATCTTCTACTTCTGCATTGCAAACTCTGCCTGTTTGTCCAAACTTTTCAAAGGTTCTTGGTTCATCTTTAGAAACAACCTTAGCTTCTACTTCTATTTTTCCTTGTCTTGGCTTTATCTCAGATATTTTATCCATGTGTATGTGAGGTTTAACAAACATTTATAAAAGTTTTTGTTAAAAACAAAAAAATTTCTGAAATATTAATAAGTGGTAACAAACGTTATGCTTATAACTTTTTTTACTTCCAGCTTAAGCTATGGACCAAAAAACATCATTAAACAAGCAGTACACCTGGGTTCCAAGGAGGGTTATGGAAGAGTTTCCTAACGTTTATGATGGGGGCAGGAGGTTGTGGTTTTATAGAATACACCAAGCAGAAGAGGGGGTATCATCAATCTATATGTCTGTAATCGGCCACGGCGGGTTTAGAGCGGATTTTTGGGACGGGAAGACAAGCAGTTCTGTAGAGCTGCATTTTCCAGGAGAAGTAATGATTACTATTGGTTCAGATGGTAAGATGTGGCTAGGGGATTATATGGGCCCAACAGGTAGGGATTTAACCCTCACTGCAATTAAAGAGTTGGGTCTAATCGCCATTTTAGGAGATTTGAAAACTCTCCCTGAACAGTTCCATGAAAGGTTAAAACCAGTCCTAGACTTAGCATCTCAAGCTGAAGCGTGTTCAGCATAATTTAGACAATCTGTATCCATCTGGAATTTCATTGAAACAATCAACTTCATTAAATCTCATTCTGCTTACCTTGCTGCAGGAACAATCATGGTAAACTTTGGAATTTTTACTGGCAACATAGTTAGTTCCTTCCTCGCATCCAAGAACAACGCAGGCATTCCTCTTCTCTATCCCCCATATTCCAACTCCCTTGTCTATTGCTTCTCTTTCAATCAATGCAAGTTTCTCAGAAAATTTTGTATTAGGCTCAATACTTAGTGTTTTGGCATATCCATGCTCAACCATATAAGCATTAACGAACATACCATCAACATATGCATATCTTAGATCCCTATCGTATTTGTCTTTATCCTGCACATCTTTAACAAGCAAAACAGTCCTGTTAAGAACAAGTTTCTTCATTTCATCCTTTGCTTCTTGATAATAATCTTCATTTATTTCTGGGGTGTTTATTCCCAGCAGTCTTATCCTGACCCCGTCCGCTGTTTCAACAGTATCACCATCTATCACCTCACTAATCAAGGTCTCTTCAGCTTCTAAAACAGCCTTCCCACTCAAACTATTTGAACATCCAGATAACAGAACTAAGGATATTACAAAGCTAATGATTACGTACCCATTCCATCTCATCTTCATTTAATCCAATTGTCTTAACAAAATCTTCATTTTTCAAGAAAGACCCATAAAAATAAAAGTCTTTCATTATCCTTCTTGTAGAAAGATGTGCGTACTTTGCTATTTTGTTTGATATTGATTTCTTCTTAGAATTCTTATTATTCCATATCCACATTTTAAGTATCCTCGAGTTTCTGGAGTAATTAATATGCCCATTTTTCTTTTCTTCTTTTGATAACCCCACACCAGCAGACATGAATACCCTTCTATAAACTAAAAATCGGTAATACTGTCTTTTGGTTATCCTCCCCCTATAAACATCAGACTTGCTCAAATAATCAAAGCAATTTGACAAATCCCTCCCAGAATATTCTTTAGGGGTATTTTCCTCCAGCCACAGGCCTATCTCATCCATATCTTCATGCAGAGAGTCAAAGACGCTAAATAAATCATTAGGATTCTTGCTCTTAAACAGAACTCTTAATACATTTGAGATTTCATTTGTTATGTCTCTTGAAACAAAATCAATATTGTTAAAATTACCATACCTAAACAGCTCTAAATCTATTAATGCGGCTCTCGCATCTCCGTTGCTTCTTATTGCTAAGCTTTTCAATAGTGAATCCTGTATCCCTAACCCTTCTTTTTCAGAAATATCCTTTAATATGGAAAAAATTGTTGTATAGCCCAGGGTCTCAAAATTAATCACCTTGCACAGTTTTTTAACTGCGGAGAAATTTTTATTCCAAGCATCATTTGCTGTTAATATAATAGGAAAACCGCTTTTCTTTATTACATCAATTATGGCGTTAACGCCACCCCTGTCGTATCTTCCCGTTAAACCGTCAATCTCTTCAATCAAGACAATTTTTCCTTTCTGAAATAAGCTCATTTGACTAGAAGCATTTCCTAAAAATCTCTGAATCTCTTCTTTATTCCTTACATCTGAAGAGTTGCTTTCAACCACTTCATAGTTCATTTCATTCGCAAGTGCGTATACGCTTGATGTTTTGCCAACACCAGTCTTGCCGACCAAGATCGCTGGGGTTCGGCTATTCACGCATTTTCTTAATTCATTTAATGCATAACTCTGGCCAAATATTTCTCCTGAATTCTTAGGCCTGTACTTATCTAGAAGCAACATTTTCTTTTAAGAAGGATACAATTCCTTTATTTGTTCTTTCAAAATTACTATACATTTTATCTACATCTTCCCAGACATAATCAAGATCTTCAATCCTTTTCTGTTTTTTATAGCTCTTGTTTAGTTTTTCCAGTACTTTTCTTTCTATCAATAATACAGGGAAATGAATTCTATAGTTCGAATCTCTGTCAATTAGATTCACCAAAGGAGCAACTTTCTTAAAATTCTGAACAAGCAGTATATGCACAAGTTCATGTACAAAAATTGTAAATAGTCTGTCGAAGTCCTTTTCAATTTTGATTGTGAAGGGATGTGAAAGAGACTCGTAAAACATTGAGTTTACAACAAAGCATTCAACATCCCTTTTAAATTTTAATTTAGAAACATTTTCTATTTCTTTTATGATCCTTGCTCCTTTTTTGTCCCAAAACTTTCTTACCGAGTTTATATATATTCTTGAATCTTTCTCAGTTTTTTCATCAAAACTACCCATCATTTCCCCAAGCATCATATCATACACTAGTGAATATTCAAAATTTATCTTCATTTTTTACAAAAGCTTGCAATCAAGGCCTCCAACTGTAAAAATTCATCACTTCCCTCAACCATTCTGAACTCAATCTCCCCGCATCTTTCAGTCATTTCCAGTTTCTTTTTGTCCTCTACATTTAATGCCCATATTTCTTTCTGAATCTGCTTTATGACATCAAGCCCGTTCAATCCATCTCTTAGCATTAAATGTAGCAGTAAATCTTTTGCCTTAATAAATTCTCCCTTTACAGATAAAGCCAGCACCTCTTTTATTTCTTTTGGATCAGCATAGCTTGCTATCTTGTAAACCAGGTCCTCAGTTATGTTTTTTTCGACAGAAGCGCAGCTTTGTAGAATATTTTCAACTCTTCTCGCATCTCCATTTGAAAGATTAAACAAAGCAGTTATTGTATTGTCATTAATCTTCAACCCTTCACTTTTTGCTATCATCTCAACAATTTTCCGGATGTCATTTTCTCTTAATGATCTAAACCTAAAAATACTGCACCTGCTTTGTATCGGATCAATTATCTTGCTGGAATAATTGCAGCTCAAGCAAAATCTGCAGGTCTTAGAGTAGTTCTCCATAGTTCTTCTCAATGCCTGCTGCGCATCTCTTGTCAATGAGTCACATTCATCTAGGTAAATTATCTTAAAAGGAACATCCCCTATGGATTTAGTTCTTGCAAAATCTTTTATTGTATTCCTTACAACATCAATTCCCCTGTCATTTGACGCATTTAACTCAAGAAAATTTTCTCTCCAATGCTCTCCAAACAGTTTCTTTGCAATAATTAAAATTAGGCTTGTTTTCCCCACTCCTGCAGGGCCAGTAAACAATAAATGAGGTATATTCTTATTCTCAACAAAAGATTTTATCCTTCTGACTATCTCATCCTGACCCCTCAATTCTTCAAAATCCTTGGGTCGATATTCCTCTATCCAGATAGGACTCTCCATATTTTTACATTTCACAACAAACTTTATATGTATTTAGATAGTAAAATTATACCAATCTTGAAAAGTAATTATTAAAGAGTGGTTAAAATAGAAACCTTTATAAATCTTTAAATCTCCAAAAACACATGGCAAGTCAAGTCCAATTATATCAAATACCAGAAAAATTAGAAGTAGCAAGAGTCTTAGCAGGTTCAAATCCCTTTATGCTTGTTCACTTATTAAATCAAGGTTTAGTTCCTGGAGAAAGACTGGCAGAGAGGCCAGACTTGGAAAAGGCAGTAGCATATGATCCTCAATTTGTAGCAGGAAACTTGGTCGATTTCGGCATTGCATTAAAAACTCCTGGAGATTCTTACAGGAAAAATGATCTTTTAGCAGGAACATTAGCAGAGCAATTAAAGCAAAGAGGAATTTCACTTGGTTCAGGAAAGTTAATCCCTTATAATGCATTAAGAAACAGGCAACACGATGAAAGTGCCTATGGTCTAGTCCTAGACTTGAATGAAACTGCTGAAGCAGCCCATATAAGAGACTTATCTGAATTTAGATGGGACTACACAATAGGCGAAGGTATGGCCAGAGCTTATCTTTACGGGGATCGTGTCTGGTACTACGACGATGTGGGTCTTGATATTTCCGGCAGCAGTGCTCGGGTAGTTGTTGTAAGTGGCGAAGCCACTGAAAAAAATTTTGACGAACTTTCAGCTAATCTAGAAGCACAAAGAAAAAAGTTAGAAACAAGACTAGACCAAGTAAGAAGAGCACAAGCTATCTTAAGAGGAGAATAATTTTTAAACTTTTAATTCTTAATAAAAATTCCTGACCGAAAGGTTGGGCTACAAGCCTGTTGATAGTGCTTTAAAAATAAAGCCATAAAATTCAACTGCAACATTTAGTAAGAAATGAAAAATGAA
>JAGVZJ010000017.1 GCA_018302725.1 Candidatus Woesearchaeota archaeon
TAGAATCTGCAACATTAAACGGAGATAAGGTGTTTAACAGATTTGAAGCAAACTTAATCTGGTGCCTCAGATCTAAAAAGGGTTCTGAATGTAGGTTTAGGAAGAAATTTGACCTGCCTGTTGCCGAGAGGTATAGCACTGAAGTGATCATAGAACCAAGACCATCGAAGACTTTTTGGAGCGGCGGCAGACAAAGCATTAGATTATTTGTGGCTAATAGTGATCTGCCTAAACCCTCTATTTGTGGAGAAATCAGAGGGACTGGAGAGATTATAGGGATTAAAGCTCCTTTATGGGATAATCTTTTAAAGCAACCAAAATATCGTGTTTGGTTCTGGAAAAGGTTAAACACAAAATGGATAGAATGTGCAGATATCTGGGATGGTTCTTTTGGAGATAAATGGGGAGTTAGTTATTTAGAGTATGACATAGACAAGGATGGAGATCTTGATTTCTTTTATACTCCTTCAACGGGATATGAAATTCGTGCAACTGTTAGGTACAATGGAGAGGCCAGACCGTCTGACCGTGCTATTAAAGAAGCTAATGAATATTTTGGGGAGGATTTAACTAATAACTAGTATATACTTTGATTTATATTAGCTTTAAATTCCACAAAATTTAGAGACAAAAATTAAATATTTACTTTTCCAAATTTTTATATATACCTAAACTTCTTCAATTCTGATTATTATTTTGAATTTATATAATTGGGGTACGTTGAGAAATGATTAAAATAAAAGAAATTAGAGAGATGATAGAAAAGAGCCAGAACCCCCTGGTCTTTTTTGACGATGATCCAGATGGTTTGTGCAGTTTTTTATTGCTTGAAAAAAAATATAAAAAAATAAAAGGCGTTGTTTTAAAGAATTCTCCTGCAGTGGGATTTAATTCTTGTATTAGATAAACCAATGATCTCTGAAGAGTTTATAGAAAAAGTTCATGTTCCTTTAATCTGGATAGACCATCATTCTCCTGACGGCTTTAAGGGGGGGGTTAATTATTTTAACCCAAGAGTTAAAGATGATAAGGATAACAGACCTGTGACGTATTGGTGCTATAAAATTACAAATGAAAACTTATGGATAGCTATGATTGGAATTGTGGGAGATTGGCATCTTTCTTTGTATTCTACCTTTAAAAAGAAGTTTAAGGATATGGTCCCTAAAAGACAGATAAAAAATCCACCGGAAGTTTTATTTGATACTAACCTGGGCAAGTTAGTTAGAATTTTTTCTTTTATTTTAAAAGGAAGGACCAAGGAAGTTTATAATTACATAAACCTGCTTCTCAAGGTTAAAGGTCCGGAAGAGATTTTGTTTAAAAAGAGCGAAGCTGGGAAAAAAATATACGACAGGTATGCGGAGATTAACAAAATTTATGAAGAATTGTTAGATCGAGTGATTAATGAAACTAAAGATTTTAAATTTATACTTTTTACGTATTCCCATAAGAAGTATAGTTTTACAACTGACATGTCCAATGAACTTGTGTATAAATACCCTGATAGTGTTGTACTAATAGCGAGAGAACAAAATGATGAGTACAAGGGTAGTATAAGATCTACTAATCTGGTGTTGCCCCCTATACTCTCCAAGGCATTAAAAGGTCTTGAGGGGCAGGGAGGAGGTCATGATCATGCTTGCGGATTCCACATAAAAAAGCGAGACTTTATTAAGTTCAAAAATAGAATAGAAAGGCAGATAAAATGAAGGCTGTGACATTCTTTTTAGCATTTCTTGTGTTAGTTTCTGTGGTGAACTCTCAGAGTCTTAATGATTACCAAAGTTTGGAAACAAATGTAAAAGTCCAGGGGGCTGTAGATGTTTTAAAACAGTCTGGGAGTTACCAGCTGGATTATATCTCGAGTGAATTAAGTTTTTTTCCGAGAAATGACAGGTTTCAGACAATTGAAGATCAAACTTTTTCTGCTCCTCTTGCAAAAACAAGCAGAGGAGATAATATTGATTATAGATGGACTGAATTTAGCCCTGAGCTATCTTTTGGGGTTAATTCTTATGTGATCTCCCAAACTAATTTTAATAGAGTAAATAAAAAAATAAGGTTTCCTATTGAAGCAGATTTAAGTGAATTTCAGGAGTACCTTCAACCCACAGAGCTGGTAAATTCTGATGATGCAAGGATTATCAACCAAGCTAAAAAAATTTCAGAAGGAGAAGATGATCTGTATGTTGTAGTTTATAACCTTGGGAAGTGGACAAAGGAGAATATCAATTACAGCCTTGATACATTAACAGTTGAGGCTGCACAAGATTCTATTTGGGTCCTTGAAAACAGAAAAGGAGTTTGTGATGAATTGACAACACTGTTTGTTTCTATGCTGAGATCACTTGGGGTTCCTGCAAGATTTGCTCTTGGATCAAGCTATACCAATGTCATAGGGCAGTTTGGGAACCATGCTTGGGCGGAAGTTTATTTTCCTGAAGTAGGCTGGGTTGCATTTGATCCTACTTATGGACAGCTGGGTTATGTGGATTCTACACACATTAAGATGAGAGAGAGTTTAGATGTCAAAGAACCCAGCATTAATTATTTGTGGAGAGCCAGGAATATCGATATAAAACCTAAAGAAATTGTGGTTGAGGTTGGTGTGCTGGAGAAAGGGGAGGTTTTAAAGTATAATGTTGATTTAGATCTTGAATTATTGAAGAATAATGTAGGTCCGGGGAGTTATGTTCCTCTGAAAGTTAAGGTAAGGAATAATGAAAATTATTATCTTCCTATTACCATATACCTAACGAAAGGACCTGCTACTGTTGAGGATAACTCTCTTGATTTATTATTAAAACCTCATGAGGAAGCTACTGGTTTTTTTCATATTGAGGTTCCTAAAGATTTAAACAAAGACCTTGTGTATGAATCTGAGCTTGAAGTTGAAGGATATGGGGGATTAAGAGATTCTGTGAAGCTTGAATATGGGGAGCATTACACTATTTATACTAAAGAGGAGGCAGTATCAAGAATGAGTCAGTCTGAAAGAGAAGACGGAGAGGGCAACAATCTAGAAATATTCTGCAGCCCTGGGAAAGAAGTATATTACACTTATGAAGATAAAGGTTTAATTTTATGTGAGGTATCAAATCCTGAAGATGTAGTATTTAAGGATTTAAAGATCTGTTTTGAAACTGACTGCAAGGATCTAACCATTTTGGGAAATGAACAAAGGAAAGTTGAGTTTGAATTCTATTTAAAAGAAAAAAAGAGAGAAGCTGTAGTTACTCTTGAAAGTAACGAAGTATCCAGGTCAAGTTATTTTGATTTAAACATTCTTGCGGATGCAAATGTTCAAATTGTTAATTTGGAGTATCCTAAAACTGTGGATTATAGGGGGGAGGGAGAGGTTAAGTTTACTTTAGTCCCTAACAGCAAAGTTAATTCTGTTGAGGTTAGTGTTGGAAATAAAAGAGTTTTTTCAAAGGAGGAGTTAAGATTCAGAAATGACTTTGTTGTGCCATTTGATGGAGATTTTTTCTTTTTTAGAGAGCCTTATATTGAAGTGATATATAAGGATGTGAACAATAAAGAGCATATTATCCGGGAAGTTGTAAATATAGACATTATGAGTGTGCCTTGGTATGCTAAAATTATGAGGATATTTAGTTTTTAGTAACTTTTTCCAAAGTAGAACATTTCTCTAGCTTCTTTCCCGCAGCCTATGCATTTTTTATTAATCCTGCCCTGGTTGAGAGGAGCATTTAATGTTTTGGCGCCATTTGTTTGGTATTTTATGTCCTCTTCACATTTTGGGTCGTTACAGAAAGGAGCAAATGCTATCTTTTTACCACTAACCACCTTTTTTAATTCTTGGATGCTGCCAACCTCTTTTATGTTTCTTTCTAGGTTTTCTTTTGAGTGATTTAACAGATCTGCTTGAATACTTTCCAGTGTTTTTTCAATCTCTTTTTTTAAGTTTGTGAACTTTATGTTTTTCTTTTCTCCGTTGTCCCTCCTGACTAGAACTACTTCTTTGTTTTTCAAATCTCTTGGTCCTAATTCAATTCTAATTGGTATCCCTTTCAACTCCCACTCGTTGAACTTCCATCCCGGCGAGTATTCTTCTCTATGGTCTATTATAGGATTGTATTTTTTAAGCTCTGAGGAGATTTCTTTTGCTTTTCTGATAATTTTTTCTTTATCCTCTTTTTTGAATATAGGGATTATCACGACTTGATTTTCAGCTAATCTTGGAGGCAACACAAAACCCTTGTTGTCGCTGTGTACAGCAATCATGATTCCCAGCATCCTTGTTGAAATAGCAAAAGTATTTTGCCACGCATACTGTTTTTTCTCGTTTTTATCTAGAAACTTTATGTCAAATGCCTTTGCAAAATTTTGTCCGTCATGATGGAAGTCTGGTCCTTGTACGGCTTTTCCATTTGGAAGCAGGTACTCCATTGAGATGGTGTATTCTGCTCCTGCAAACTTTTCTTTATCTGACTTTTTACCTATTAATCCATACAGCCCCATATAATCTTCTACGATATGCTTGTAAATTCCTATAATTTCGTTTCTTTCGCTTTCGGCTTCTTCTTTCGTTGCAAAAACTGTGTGCCCCTCATTCCACAAGAATTCTCTGGTTCTTAAGAATGGAACAGGATGCTTAAACTCCCACCTTACGACATTGTTCCACTGGTTTAGTTTTAATGGCAAGTCTTTCCAGGATTTTATCCACTTGGAAAAAGAGGCGTACATAATTGTTTCTGAGGTTGGTCTTATTGCTAATCTTTCTGCTAGTTTAGAATTACCCGCTTCAGTCACCCAAGCAACTTCCGGGCTAAACCCCTTTACATGCTCCTTTTCTTTAGACAACAACTTTTCAGGAATGAACAAAGGAAAATATGAATTTTTTATCCCTGTTTTTTTAAACTTTTTATCTGTTTCTGCTGTGATCTTTTCCCATATTGAGTATACTGAAGGTTTAAAAACAATGCAACCAGAAACACTTGTGTAATCTGCTAAATCTGCCTTTTGAACAACTTCAGTGTACCACTTTGTAATTTACTCCTTCATTAGACTTTTTTGTCATACCTTTATTTTAACTGTGAGTTTATTTAAAGGTTTTTATGATGGGCCTGCGAGGATTTGAACCCCGATTTCTCGGTAGCTTCAATTTAAATTTCCGAAGCCGAGTGCACTGTCCAGGTTATACTACAGACCCGAAATAGGAGGGAATTATAAAATTTATAATGGTTTGTAAATCAAAACTTTGGGGGGGTTTCCAGAACCAATTTCAATAATTTGATGCAATTTCTTATGTCTTTCATACTTGCAATTCCTGCAGTAGTATGAATGTTTCTTATTGCGACCCCTAAGATTGTGGAAGGCACACCCCCCCCATGAAGCATCATGTTTGTAGCATCTGTAGTTCCAAAGTCTGCGATTTCCAGGTTTAAAGGTATCTTATTCTTTTCTGCAACTTTTTCTATGTGGTTGTCAAGTACAGGGCTGGCTATTATTTCAGAATCTTTTACAGTAAGAAATGGACCTGTTCCAATAATCCTGCTTGTATTATTTTTTAAATCAGAGTCTGCTGCTATTGTAACATCCACAGCGATTCCCCATCTTGGGTTAACTTCGTAAACAGAGGTTTTTGCTCCGTAAAGACCAATTTCTTCCTGCACACTGAACACAAAGTAGACATCAAGGTTTGTTTTTTTCAATACCTTTGCAAGCTCTATTAGAATGTAACATCCAATTCGATCATCCAGAGCTTTACCTGTAATTGTGTCTTTATTCCCCAAAGTATTGAAATTTTGAGTAGGAATCACGTATGTTCCTATTCCCACCCCTTTTTTCTTTAACTCCTCTTTTGAAAGTCCTGTGTCCACATAAAAATAGTCTATTTTTGGTAATTCTTTTATCTCATTTCCTTCATGGACCTCACCATAAGAAATGATTCCTGTGCATAATGGTGCCCCATTGGGTTTTAGAATTTTTGCAACTTGACCTATTAATGTGACAGGTTCAGTTCCCCCTACAGGGGATAACCGGATATATCCGCTTTCATCTATCTTCTTAACCATCAAGGCTACTTCATCCATGTGGGCAGCAAGCATAACCCTTTCCCCCTTTCCTTTTTTTCTTGCTATTAGGTTCCCCAGCTTGTTTACCCTACATTCATCTACATATGGTCTTATCTCCTGCTGAATTATCTTCCTTACTGCAACTTCATTTCCGCTAGGGCCGAAAGTATTAGCAAGCTTTTTGAGTAATTCTATATCAAACACCTCTTTTATTTCATAGACCTTTCTCGTCCACCTTTTTTGTAAACCCTATACCTTCTTTTTGCTCTTCTGTCATTTTTTGACTTTCTTCTTTCATAACTTGGGTCTTCTGACATCTCAGTTTAGATAAAATACTCCTACAATATAAAGATTTCCTTAAATAAGGATATAAATAAAAATCTTTAAATATGGCAGTATGCAATTAGTTTTGATGAGAACTTTATAATATCTTGTTTCTTAGCTATAAGATATTATAAAAGAGGTTAAAAAAGAGGATGATAAGGAAGTTTTTGTTTATAGTTGGTATTTTAATTCTTTCAATTATCTCTGTTGAATTGGCACTGGCTATTTCTGGGAGTGGTACTAATCTTGATGTAAGAATAGATGAGGGAGATATTGCTCTTTCTGGAGATGATACTGGTTCTATTACAGATTTTAGGGCTGAGGGAAGTGATTTACCTGCTGTTCTTGCTTCTGGTGAAAATACTTTTTTTAGATTTACTGTTATTAATCTCAGTCTTGACATCCCCATATTTAATTCTGTTGAAGAATTAGATCAGGATAACAATACCGTTAACTCAACTAGTCCAATAATCACGGGAGAGAATTTAACAGTGAGGACAAATGTAAGCTCCATCGTAGAAATAACTTCTGTTACTGTTAGTATTTGGGGAGCTAATAAGAATGGAGCAACTGCTCTTTCCGGAACCCTATCCTCTAGCGGCGGGCTTTACACAATAACTCTGCCTGTTAATTATACTTATACACCGGGAATTGTTAATTATACTATAACAGCAAATAACGCAATGGGCATATCAAAAGATAATGATGGGACCATAGAGGTTTATTATAACACTACCCTTACTACATTAAATACAGCAAGTGTTGAATATGGGCAGAATATCACTTTGACTGCTGCGTATAATCTAACTAATACTACTGCGAGTTCTGGAGCTACATGTAATTTCACAGCAGGAAGCATAACTGGAAATCTTGGGTTCTCTAACAAACTGTATTCAGGAAGCCTCAATTCTACCAATTTTGCTTTAGGAAATGTAGCTATTAATTGGAATTGTGGAAAATTATTCTATGTGAATAGAACGTTAAATACAACATTTACTGTTACAGATATTGCAGCTCCTAGTTTAAGTAATATTGTGCATAGCCCTAATGTTACTATCACTTCTCTTGATAATGTTACAATTAATGCAACTGCTACAGATGGTTTTTTAAATACGGTCTGGATTGAATCAGATTATACTGGGGCATTTGTTAATTACTCCAATAGCACGGGTCATGTATCAAAAAATGGAAATGTATTTTCTTACATAGTTGGTTATGGTAATTTAAGCAGTGGACAAATAGTTCAGTACAGGTGGTATGCAAATGATACAACTAACAACGTTGCAAGGGGGACCCTTCTCAATTTTACAATAGTGAATAGGCAGCCTGATGCTCCTACATTATCAAGCCCGCAAGATGGGGACTATGTGTTCTACCAGAATGCTACATTATTCAGCTGGACATCATCTGACGCCGATGCTGATAATATAACTTATCATTTCCAGATAGCTAACTCCAGTTTATTTGGAGATGGGAATTTAACAGTCAATACGACTCTAACTGTTCCAGGAAAAATAGGAACTGCAACGGGGAACTATACATTTACTGCTGTAAACGAGCCCGAGAGTACATATTACTGGAGGGTAAGGGCTACAGACAATGGGACTTATACCAGTTTTTCCCCATCTAGGTCATTTATCCTAACTAATGCAGCTATAAATATTTCAACACCTTATTATGATGAGGTTATCACAGGAGGGACTACCACTACAATAACTGTAAATGAGACCTTAAATGGGGCTTGGGTTAAGTCTATGGATTTGATTATAAGTGTGGATGGCGTAAATTCAACTGTTGTGGCAACAAATACAAGCAATAATGCAGAAGCAACAACAAGCTATACTTATTCATATTTAGTTCCAAATGTTAACTCAACATTTGTGATATTAAAAGCAATAGGCCATAATGGATCCTTAAGCGTAAATACCACTTCAAGATTCCAGATAACCAAGGATCTTTCACTTGTAAGAACGGCGTCTATAGATTATTTGTGTGGGTCTAGAGCCATAAATGCACCAAATTCCCAGAATAACTTTACATTGAGAGCTAATCTTGGGGTGCTTATCGGATATGTGAATGTTAACTTGACATATCCTAATGGTACTGTGACAACTTTAAGCGCCTCTGCAAATAATAGCGATAGTTATGCAAATACAAACTACAGTTATGAATATAATTATTCATTTAATTTTGGACCAAACACTGGAGTTTATGTTTTGAGAGGAGAGATTAGAGATATAAACTATCCTCTTTCTTCTGCAGTGGGAGTAGAAAGAAATATGACTGTTGCTGCTAATGCGAACTTGGATTTATCTCAAGGCAACTTTAACACTATAGAAATTAAAGATACATGCACCGGAGAAATATTGACATCTGGAAGCAGCATTACATCAACATTTCCTGAAGGAAAGTATGATATTATTGTAAGCACATCAGACAGAAAACAAACTGTAGAATTGTTTAAAGCTAATCTATCCTCATCTTCAGTCGAGGTATGTAACTTCACTGATCTGGATGAGTCCATAGCTGCTCCAACTAATTTTAGAGCTATTGACCAATATGAAGTTTCTTGCAATAACAACCTCATCTTTACAGCTGTAAACTTAACATATGATTATAGTAGTATTATCTCAAGTGTCTTGACAGAAAGTGCCATTAAACTTTATAAATGTAATAATGTGGCTAATAATACATGTACCTGGACACTTGTAAGCACCAACCTAAAAAGCGATGGAAATAATATTACTGGCTCATTCACAAATTTCTCAACATTTATGGTTGGAGAGGATCTTTCTTTAGTCCAATTACCTTCTTTGCCTACCACAGTAATAACAAGCGGGAGCGGAGGGATCCAGGTAGGAGAAGAACCTGTTATAATTGATTTGTTACAACCAGGCAAGATCACTTTCTACAATAATGAAACTATCATGACTCCTATTGTGATTAAAAATAATGGAAACTTCACGCTAGAAGATATCACTATTACTGCTGAAACAGACAGCGATAAGTTGAGGTTAAGCCTTGATACGGGGTTTATAAACTCGTTATCTCCTGCTGAGCAGAGAGAGTTATTGTTGACTATTACAAGCTTATTTGCTGACCCAGGAGACCATGAGGTAAGAATAAGTGCTTCTATAGCCAAGCCTTCTACAGTCACCGATAGCACATTGTTTTTTATTGATTTAGTGTCTTACTTGGAAAATATTGAAGGGGTAGCAGAGCAGGAAATGGAGTTTTTAACCAGATTGTTCACCCAATACCCTGAATGTAATGAATTCAATGAATTGTCAGACAGAGCTAAAGAGTCATTTGCAGTAGCAGACTATGGAAAAGCTCTGCAATTTAGCGATGCTGCGATACAAAGCTGTAAGAGTATAGTTTCTGCAGAAGAGAAAACTACCTTTAATCTCAAAAAGCTTGCTGAGCTAGAGACTAATCAGCTTTTGTTACTTGGAGGAGAATTAGTAGTTCTTGCCTTTGTTGTTGTTATTTTTTATACCTACTACACAAGAAGAAGGATCAGAAAGGGCAGGAGGTAATACCTATAATTTTATTAATTAGAACTGCATTCTTTATTTAAATGAAAAGAGGTAAATTTGGCAGGATTAGGTGGGATATTGCTACCTTTGTTGTAGCCCTGTTTATTGTTCTCTTATTTTTTTATACGAACTCTGATATGGGGATAACCGGATATGACACATTTGGGGCTACTGCGGTTCCGAGTGCACCTACATTATTGCTGCCTGAGAATGGATCCAGCCTCTTGTTTAATGCTAATAATGGGTTTAACTGGTCTGGGAGTGATCCAGATTCAAATCCCATGAACTACTTCTTCCAGGTAGGGAACAGTACTGGATTTGAAAATGGGAACTTATCGGTGAATATAACTTTACTTGACACTAATGTTACATTAGTATCCAACAACCTAAGCTTGGGAAAATATTACTGGAGGGTTAGAGCTAATGATAGTGAGGGGAATTCTGCTTTTAGTGCAGTACGGGAATTCTATGTGGTCTATGGCATTCTAAATATGACAAGCCCTGTTAATAACTCTGTGGTTACTGCTAAAAATTCTCAAACTATTCAAATTGAGGAGGCGGGAAACGGAGATTTAATAAGCGCTGTTAACCTTCTGTTTACAGTTAATGGTGCAAACACCACATATACAGCATTAAATACTACAGATACCCCAATCACTAACTATACCTATAGCTATACTGTTCCAGATATAAATTCTACTTATATAGACTTGGTTGTTATAGGCAGCAATGAGTCTAATACGGTTAATGTTACTTCATACTATAAGCTAAGGGTTACTAGGAGCTTTTCAGAAGCAAATATAGATGTTCCTAGTTTGGAATACCTCTGTGGTTTTCCAACTGTTTTGGAGCAGAATACCACTATGAACATTACTGTAAACTTTACGGCAGATGTTCTTGTTGGTTATGTAAATCTCAGCGTGCTTTTTCCAAATGGGAGTTCTTTGGATTTACAGCCAGCTGCTAACAACTTTAAGGAGTATTCAAATATTAGTTTTGGGTACAGGTATAATTATACATTTAACACTTCTGTTTTGGGGGAGTTTAATATGAGCCTTCAAATTCGGGATATTAACTATCCTACATCCAGTGCTGTTACTCAAACCAAAAAATTTACTGTCAGTAATCTTTTAGGTGTCAATTTAACTGGGATTGGGGGCAGTACTATCCAAGTAAGAGATACATGTAGCAAGGGGATTATCTATTCTGGTGTAAATATCACCCAGAATCTTCCTTCTGGAGTCTATGATTTGTTATTTAAAAATTCCAATTTGAGATTAGAAGCTAATCTCTTTAATTCAAATATAACTGCGGTAAACAATTTAACTGTATGCAACTTCACAGATCTAAGCGAGACTGTTAGTGTTCCTACTACTACCAGGGCTATTGATCAGTTTGAGTTTGTATGTAACAAAACTCTTGGATTTAATACAGTTAATATAACTTACAACTATTCTGCTATTACTGCTAGTGTCACTTCTGAAAATGATCTTGAGTTTTACAAGTGTACCAGCCCTGTTTCATGTACATGGGTTCAGTTTCTAGATGCAAATCTAGATACAGTTGCAAATTTGTTTAAGATTAACATTACCAACTTTTCTGTATTCATGATCTCTGAACAAGTAACCCCTACAGGGGGAGGGGCTGTTAGTAGCAGTGGCTCAGGAAGCAGCGGTGGCTCTGGTGGAACAAAAATAGCAACACTTGACCTTATTAAACCAGAGAATATAGAATTTTTTGAAAATGAAACAATAAGAATACCCATAACTCTCAAAAATACTGGAGAGTTTACACTATATACCATCTTCTTGGATGCATCAATAAATAATGAGCTTTTTAGCTTAAGGCTTGGAAGTTCTACAGTTGAGATGTTAGTTAAGGGGCAAACCTTTAGTACATTCTTAGAAGTAAAAAACAATGGTGCAGAACCAGGGCAGTATGAGATTACTCTTAAATCCACAGTTTTTAGTCCGAGCTTTACAGATACAACTAAGCTTTTCTTAGACCTAAAAGACAAAGAAGTTTCAAAGAAACAGTCTTTGTTGGATCAACTGGAGTTTATGAATGAACTGTTTAGAGGAAATCCAGAATGCTTAGAATTTAGTGAAATTGTTGGAGAGGTAAGATCTTTAATTGATAAGAGAGACTATGGAAAGGCAACTAAGCTGGTTGATAATACAATTTCAGGGTGCAGAGAACTAATTGCACTGGATGAAGCAGAATTGAATTTTCCCTTCAGGTCCGTAAGGGCTAAATCTAACTTTGGATTGTTTGTTATAGAGTCTGTAATGTTTCTTTCAATCACAGCAATACTGTATTATTTCTACCAAAAAAGGAAGCATAGATAATTTATTATTCTTCAGTTATAAACAAACTATTTATACTCTGTTTTTTCTTTATATTTAAAATGAAGGGGCGAAAAACCAAATTTTCTAAGAAAAAAAAAATTCCTAAGACCTTTAGAAAAGGGGAGCAGGCAAAGTACAAAGGACTTCATTCTGGGAAATTAAGCCAGGAAAAAATAGAAGAATATGCAAGACTGGTAGAGCTTGTGAGAGAAGAGATGTCTAAGACTATTGTTGGGCAGCAGGGTGTTATTGGATGGTTATTAAGCGCTATGTTATGCAACGGCCATGTTCTAGTAGAAGGAGTTCCTGGAATAGCAAAAACATTAATTGTTAGAACATTATCTAAAGTAACTGGAGGAGATTTTTCAAGGATACAGTTTACTGCAGATTTACTGCCTACGGATGTTACAGGCCTTACGATATATGAGGAAAAAACAAAACAGTTTAAAGTGGTTAAGGGGCCTGTTTTTGCAAACTTTTTATTGGCAGATGAGATTAACAGAAGCCCGCCTAAAACACAATCTGCACTTTTAGAAGCAATGCAGGAGAAAGAAGTCACTATTGGGGATACTACTTATGATTTGCCTGACCCTTTTTTTGTCATGGCCACTCAAAACCCAATAGAGCAAGGGGGTGTTTACACATTACCAGAGGCTCAAGTTGATAGATTTTTGTTTAAAGTAATTGTAGATTACCCTACTGAGGAAGATGAGATGGAGATATTAGAGAGAAATATGACTCTGAGGAATTTTAATTCTTATGAACTCAAGGCAGTGATTAATCCACAAAAAATTGTGGAGATGCAGCATGACGTAAAAAAAGTTTATATGAGCAATGAGATTGCCAGATATATAGTAGATCTTGTAGACGCCACCAGGAATCCCAGCAAATACAAAATAGAAAAAGGAAAGTATATTGGATATGGAGCAAGTCCTAGAGCATCTATTGGCTTGTTTATTGCAGCTAAAGCACAGGCATTAATGAAAAAAAGCCCTTATGTTCTACCTGAGCATGTTAAGGAGATTGCTGCCCAAGTTCTTAGGCATAGACTTTTACTGAATTATGAAGGGCAGGCAGAAAATGTGAGCTCTGATGACATTATAAAGGAGATTCTTGAGAAAGTCAAGGTGCCTTAAAATGGCAAAAAAGAAATTACTAGTAGACTTATTACCTGCTATAAGGAAGTTAGAGGTTCTTACCAAGCAACATGCAGCTATAGGTTTAGGCGGGCAGTACATGAGTGTTTTCAAGGGGAGAGGGATTGAATTTGAAGATTATAGACCTTATTCTGCTACTGATGATGCATCGTTAATAGACTGGAAAGCAAGCAAGAAAGCGCATAAAATATTGATTAAAGAGTATGTTGAGGAGAGAAATGTTAATGTTGTTTTTGTTTTGGATGTAAGCCAAAGTATGTTATTTGGATCAACTAACAAGCTTAAAAATGAATATGCAGCAGAGCTTGTTGCTTCTCTAGCGCATGCTATCCTGGAAGTAGGAGACAATGCTGGTTTAGTGATGTATAATGATTCAATTGTGAGAAATATAGTTCCATCAAGGCAAAGAAGCCAGTTCTATGATATTGCAAGAACTTTGACAAATCCTGAAGTATACGGCGGTAAAAAGGATTTTAATAAACTTTCTAAATTTTTGATGGTATCTTTTAACAGAGGAGCTGTTATAATCCTGATTTCTGATTTTATTGGGATGCAGCAAGACTGGGAAAAGAAATTGAAAATACTTACAAGCAAATTTGATATCATAGGTTTAATGATCAGAGATCCAAGAGACAGGTCTTTGCCTGAAGACTATGTTGGAGAGATATTAATAAAAGATCCTTATTCTCATAAGAGAGTTGTTATAGACCCTTCTTTGTTGGGAGAGCTATATGCTAAAGAATCTAAAAGGCAAGAAGACGAGATTTTGAATGCTTTTATTGATGCTGGAGCAGACTCTACTTTGATAACTACAAATGAATTTTTTGTTAAACCAATTGTAAAGCTATTTAAACTAAGAGCGCTAAAGGTAAGAGCATAATGGCAGATGTTATATTTGTAAGACCTTCGTATTTATGGCTGTTAGTTACTTTGATATTTCTTGTTGTAGTGCATTTTGTTACAGTAAAGGGATTTAGGAAGAAAGCATTGTCTTTTGCAAACTTTGAAGCTATAGAAAGGGTTACTGGAAGGATACAGCTGTCTCAGAATTATCTAATTTTGTTTTTGATGGGGTTTTCGTTTGTTTTTTTGATATTTTCTGCTGCAGGGACAACTTTAATTTTTGAAGCAGAGTCTACTGACTCTGACTTTGTTTTGGCTATAGATGTTTCTGCAAGCATGACCGCTGATGATTTTGAGCCCAATAGACTAGAAGCTGCTAAATCTGCGGCTTTGAGTTTTATTAACTATACTAAAGGAGATACCAAGAAAGCGTTGATTACTTTTTCCTCTACAATTTTTGTTGAGACTCCGCTAACTGATGATGAATTTACCTTAACAGAAGAAATAAAAAGCCTTAATATCAGAAAAGGCGGTGGGACTAACATTGGAGAGGCGATTACTACTGGGACTAACTTATTGCTTAATTCTGATAAGGGCAGAGCTATAGTCTTATTAACTGATGGCAGAGGAAATGTCGGCCTGCCTTTAGAAGAAGCTATAAACTATGCAGTGCTTAACCTAGTTTCTGTGCATACAATTGGAGTTGGAACTGAGGAAGGGGGGGAGATCATAGAGGGATCTGATGTTTTATTAAAAGTTGATGAGAACACCCTGCAAGAAATTGCTGACTCTACCGGAGGAGTTTTTTACAAGGCAACTACAAAAGAGGAAGTAGACCAGGCTTATTCTGAAATTTCTGACTTCAAGAAGAAGCTAATCTCTAAAGATTTGTCAATGGTTCTTTTGATTCTTGCTTTAGTAACTTTGACATTTACATGGGGGATGCTTAATATTAGATTCAGAACTATACCTTAATTTAATGAAGCTAATTCTCTTCTTAATCTTTCCTCTTCAT
>JAGVZJ010000018.1 GCA_018302725.1 Candidatus Woesearchaeota archaeon
AAAGACTAAATTGCCAGTATATGTTGCAAACCCATTAACAAATAAGATAACAGTGATTTCTAGACAGGAAGTAGAAGATTATGAAAAAAAGAAGAGGGGGAAACTACTAAAGTTCCTCTATTCAACTAGAGTAGGAATCTTAGTCTCCACAAAACCAGGCCAGGAAAATATGAGATTAGCACACTTAATAAAAGAAAAGCTTAATAAAGAATCTTTTATATTTATCTCGAATACATTAAATCCTTCTAGCTTAGAGGACTACCCAGATGTAAAATACTGGATAAATACATCATGCTCTAGGATAGAAAATTCAAAGATAATCAATTATGAGGATATTCCTCGGGAATTCCTAGAAGTTGAACACAAATCAAAATCATTCAAACCAAACTTAATAAAAACCAGATGACAAAAACAGGAAAAATACCAATCTCTATAGAAGAAATGGCATCATTCTGTAGGAGAAAGGGATTTGTTTACCCTAGTTCTGAAATTTATAGCAGCTTAGCAGGGATATTTGATTACGGGCCATTAGGAGTAGAACTAAAAAATAGCATCAAGAGAGAATGGTGGAAAACACATGTTCAGCAAAGAGATGACACAACAGGGATAGATGGAGCGATAATCTCACACCAAAAAATATGGGAAGCTTCAGGGCATCTGTCTGGATTTTCAGATGTTATCCTAGAGTGCTGTAAGTGTGGAGAAAAAGCTAGAGGAGACGTATTTATCGAAGATCAGTTAAAAATCTCAACAGAAGGGTTGAGCGCTGAAGAAATTAACAAACTCGTGAAAAAGAATAAACTAAAATGCCTAAAATGTGGAAGTGAGTTCAAAGAAGCCTCTAATTTCAACCTAATGTTTCCTATACAGGTTGGTGCAGGTAAAGATAAAAATTCTATCGCTTACTTAAGAGGGGAAACAGCACAATTAATCTTTGCAAATTTCAAAAAAGTAGTAGAAAACTCTAGATTAAAACTACCTTTTGGAATAGCCCAAATAGGAAAGGCGTTTAGAAATGAAATAGCTCCAAGAAATTTTTTATTCAGGTGCAGGGAATTTGAACAAATGGAGATAGAATATTTCATTAAACCAGGTAACGACAAATGTCCTTTTATTAGTGAAGTTCTAAACCATAAAATAAGAGTTTACTCTAACAAAATGCAGGAAAACAACAAAAAAGACGAAGAAATGACTATAAGACAAGCATTAACTAAAAAAATTATAAAAAATGAATGGCACGCTTACTGGTTAGCCCATGAGCATAGGTGGTTCATACACCTCGGAGCAACCCCAGAAAATTTTAGGATTAGACAACATAAAGCGAAAGAACTTGCACATTACTCAACAGACTGTTGGGATCTTGAATACAACTTTCCGTTCGGATTTAAAGAACTTGAGGGAATTGCAGATAGATCCGACTATGATTTAAAGCAACACATAAAACATTCTAATCAAGACCTGAGTATTTTTGATGAAGAAACCAATAAAAAAATAATACCCCATGTAGTTGCAGAACCTTCTCTGGGTGTAGACAGATCTTTTCTGGTTTTTATGTTTGATGCTTATGAATATGACAAAAAAAGAGACAACGTTGTATTAAAACTAAATCCAAAACTAGCTCCTATAAAAGTAGCTATTCTCCCGCTTGTAAAAAACAAACTTAGTTTAGTAAAAAAAGCGCAAGAAGTGTACACACTGTTAAAAAAAGATTTTAATTGCACCTTTGACAAAACCGGGAGCATTGGTCGCAGATACGCAAGACAGGACGAAATAGGGACGCCATTTAGTGTCACAATAGACTTTGATTCTCTAAAAAAGAAAGATGTTACAATTCGTGATCGTGACACCACAAAGCAAATCAGAATTAAAATAACAAACATCAAGGATGTAATAACTCGTTTGATTGAAGGGGAGAAATTAACAAACTTCGGAAAAACAGTTAAGTAATTCTTTATTGGGCCGATAGTTTAGTGGTAAAATACGAGGCTGGCAGTCTTGAGTCCCGAGTTCAATTCTCGGTCGGTCCATCCCAACCATAGGTTTATAAAACAGAACCAACTATCTTGGCCTATGAGAAGTTGGAAGATTGTAACAATATTGGTCATCATATTTATAACAATCCTTGTTGCCACAATCAAAATAAGTTCATCTGGAATTCCTGAAAATCAAATAGCAATCATCCCTATTGCAGGGATGTTAACTTCATCAAACAGTATAGGGTTCTCCTATCAGGTGACAGACACCGAGTTTATTCTTGATTCCTTAGAAAAGGCTGAAAAAAATAATAATATTAAAGCAATAATCTTAGAAATAAATTCCCCTGGAGGAACAGTAGTTGCTTCTAAGGAAATAGCAGACAAAGTCAAAAAAATAGAAAAGCCAACAGTTGCATTGATCAGAGAAGTTGGAGCTTCCGGAGCTTACTGGATTGCGTCTTCTGCAGATTACGTTATCTCAGATGAGTTGTCTATAACTGGCAGCATTGGAGTGCTATCTTCTTACATAGAATTTGCAGGATTCTTAGAAGCGCATAACTTGGAATACAAGGAACTAACAGCAGGGAAATATAAAGAGGTAGGAAACCCTCTCAGAGAACTTCAACCAGATGAAGAAATAATACTGAAAGACAAATTAAAAAAAATACAGGAGGTTTTCTTAAGAGAGATTCAGGAAAAAAGAAGAATAACTAACATTGAAGAGGTCAAAACAGGAAAGTTTTACCTTGGTTTTGAAGCAAGAGAGATAGGGTTAGTTGATGAATTAGGGAACAAAGACTCCGCAGTTAAAAAAGCAGAAGAACTAGCTAATATAAAAGATTCAAAATTAATGGAATATGAACCAAGAAAAACAATCTTTGATTTATTCTCCCCTTTATCAGCTGGTGCATTCTACTCTATAGGTAGAGGAATCGGTTCTGAACTAAAGATAGATACAACCAGCCCTGCAATACATGTTTAATCCAAAACCTTAAAAAATAACTTTTCTTAATATTCTATGCAGACTAGATCGGCGGGTTAGCCCCTCGTTGTAACCACAAACGGGCTTCATGGTGGGATCGAATCCTGGAGAGAGGTAGGTACAACCTTACAGGCCTCAGTCGTACCTGTGACCCTCTGTCCTGTTTGGCTGATATAACAAGAAATCGGGTCAGGGCAGGAATGCAGCAGCCCTAACTTATTATACTGGCGCTTGCAGGTTAGCAGAGGTTAGGAAAAACTGGGATTCACCTATAAGGAGGTATTTATCCATCTCCAGGAGTGTCTGTATTTTTAAAAAAATAAAAGAAAAAAGAATTAGAAGTTTTTACCAGTTAGAATCTTGACTTTACTATCCCCTGGCCTTACCCTAGAATCCATTGCAACAAGGTATTTTAGATCGCTCTTCTCTGCATTTAATACAAGGCTTCTATCAATATAACCATCAAAAACTACAGCATAAGCATTTTTTAAGTTCTTTATAGTCCCGCCTAATTCACTCGTTGGAACCTTTCCTAAAACTTCAAGCTTTTCATCCAAAATAAATGCTCCTCTGGTTCCAACTAAATCATCAAGCAGTTCTTTAAATTTTTTAGTTTCTTCTGATTGTACTGCTATTCTAACTGGTTCTGGTCTCTTCGTTGTAGTACTAAAGCTTCTCCTATCCTGAAATCTTGAAGGCTCCGGTCTTGAAATAATCCTTCCATTACTGCCATTTCCACTAGAGATTCCAAAATCCATTTTAACCTGCTCTACAGTGATTCTGCTCCTAAGTGCCTTATGAATCTCCTTCTTAGTAATCTCTTCAACTTCCTTCCCATCTGGAGCTTTTACAACATAATCTAATTCAACTCCAGCATCTATTAATCCCTTAATGATCAAGTCTCCACCTCTGTCTCCATCAACAAAAGCAACTAGTACTTTCTTAGAGCCTAGAGTCTTAATAGTGTTTGGAGCGCTTGTTCCATTAACCGCTATAACATTTTTAATTCCATGTTTTAACAGATTAAGAACATCTGCTCTTCCCTCTACTAAAATAACTTCCTCACTTTCATCTACAGCAGGACCAGCAGCTAATCTATCAGGCCCATACTCAGAAACTTCCATCATCCTCACAGAATGCTCAACTAAATCAGTTAATTCCTGAGAATCAGGCAAAACGCTTGATGTTAGTTCTCTCAAAAGCTCTTTTGCTCTATCTATCACAAAGTTTCTTTTAGATATTCTTACATCTTCAATCTTTTCTACTCTTACTTTAGAATTGCATGGTCCTATCCTTTGGATAGTCTCCAATGCAGCTGCAATCACAGCAGTTTCAGCTTTATCTAAATTACTCGGAATAATGATACTACCATTAGTTCTTCCATTCCGAGTCTCTAGATTTACTTCAATTCTCCCAATTCTACCGCTTCTCTGCAACTCCCTAAGCTCTAATTCATTCCCTAACAAACCCTCTGTTTGTCCAAAAATAGCTCCAACTACATCAGGTTTCTCAACCACGCCTTCTGCATTAATTGCAGTATGAACTATATATTTTGCTCCTACAGGGCTTATCTTTGCCATTTCTATTCCTCCTCAAGCCCTATAAACCTAGAACAAAGCCTACTATACCATAAATTCAGCTAAATAGCCATATTCTTCCTATTTTCTGAATTTTGAAGTCATTTTCAATGAAATATGATAAATGAAGCTTAATTAGGCTCCGTTTCAGTTTAAAGGTGATTTTTTAAATTTTAAACTATGATTGTAGCCTGGTACACTAACCCCCAAGTTCATTGTGTAGCCGTTGGCTTACTCCGTTGAGTATTCTCATGCCAGGCTTAGTCAAACACATAGCTAATATCTATATAAAGATTTCTATGACCACTGGAAAAGGGTAAATTTCTATGAAGAAGCCTTGATGTATTTTTTTAATTCATCAAAAAGAGCATATGTTTCATTTCTAAGCTCTTTATTTACCTTGTCAAAATGCTGATTCATAACGATCTTATCAAAAACCTCCCTAATAAACTTAGAAACAGGGTTAACTCCCCAGTTCTCTTCATAATCCTTTTCCACATAAGCATCAAACGAGATTAATATGCTACCTTGAAATACTTTTTTTCTTGTTGTTTTCGCTTCTTTTAAATTGCTCCCTTTTATTATGGTATCAATAATCTCTCTGGTATAGTCATCAACTTTTTTTCTAAACTCCCATCTTACTAATAAGGTTTTACTTTTCTCAGAATCTTTATCGCTATACTCTTTTTCAAGAAACTGATATTTCCTTTGTTTACACCATTCCTTCATCAGCTTATAAAGTTCTCTGAAGTCTATCACTCCCTCTTTCCTGATGGTTAAGTCTCTTATTACATAATCAGTTTCTCCCATACTCTCCTTAAACCTCTTTTATACTTAAACTTATCCCCTCAATCCCAAAAACTCCTTTATGTACCCAACAAATTTATAGAGGATTATATAATAATCCTGTTTATACTCCTCAATTCTTTTTCTCACAACAAGATTGTAGTAAACCCTCTCTAAGAAGGTATAGTCATTCCATTCCCCCTCCCCGACCTTGACATACCCTATTATTCTTAGTTCAAAATCTCCTTTGTCAAGTTTTCTTTTAATATCCCCTATCTGAACTTCAGTTTCAGTTAATCCCAAAACAAGAAAAGTCACTTGCATTTGATAAGAAACATAATTGCTAATGCTAGTTGAACAGTTCCACATTATCTCCAGATTTTTTCTGTCTCCAAACCTTCTTTCTGTATATTTTGTCTCTAATTTTTTTTCATCTGCAAACCCTCTATCCTCTAACCACAGCTTCATATACTTGTATAAATTACCAAAATCAGTGATACCCTGGTATCTTATCTTCAACCCTGCAGATGGAGTGATATATATTCTTGTCATCTTAATCATGAAGTCCTATCATATTCTTGATTTTACCGGTAAGTTCTTTAACCTCATCTTCCAAATTGTCCTCATAATAATCCTTTATCCTTTTCTTTATAATGTAATTGTTATATATGTGGAATAAAAAAGTAGTAAACGGGGTTTTCCCCCAGTTATTTCTATAATCTAGCAAAACAAATCCCCTAACATTTATTTTCATTTTTCCAGTATAGCTGGTCCCCTTCTTTCTTAACTCATAAACTAAAATTACAACTTCTATGTGGAACTCAGCATAATCATCTATTTTTCTTTCCCCATCCAGCTTTAAGTTTAAATCATTCCCCTGTGGTTTCATTTTTTCTGTATTCTCTTTCTCAGTAAAGGTATACTTCCATTTTTCATACCACCCAACAATAGTCTTATGAATAATATCAGGGTTAAACTCCCCGTGTTTTGTGATTAAATATCCGGCACTAGGTGTAACATAGTCCTCTTTTTCAATAGCCATAAAATCAAACCCCTTTCTAAATTAATAAAACTTTCCTTTCATAAGGTTTATATAAAATTTCATAATTATTTTGTTATGGAAGATTGTATATTCTGCAAGCTTGTAAAAGGGAAAATCCCCTGTAATAAGGTGGGAGAGTCTGAAAATTTCATTTCATTCTTAGATCTCCATCCAAAAAATAAAGGCCACATCTTAATTATCTCAAAAGAACACTACCCAGACTTGAGAGGGCTCCCAGAAGGATTAGGAAACGAACTTATCCATTTTTCAAAAGAACTGCTAAAAAAAGTATCTAAAGCTACAAGTGCATCAGATTTTAAATTCTTGATAAATAGTGGGGAAAAAGCAGGCCAGGTAATTTTTCATGCCCATTTCCATCTAATACCCTACTATAAAACAGGTATAGCCTCTCACCCTCAGCTCTCAGACAAAGAAACAGCCAGATTAGCAGAAGCTATTCGGGATCAGTAAGATTATACCATTCTGTAGCCTGGATTAAAGCAGAAATTTCTACAGATGAAGGATAGACCGCTCTTTTTCCATAGCCAAAAGGAGGGATAACAATTCTTCTTTCAATTCCTTCTGCTCTCCCATCTATCATGCTCAAAAATGTTAAACCAAGATCCGCATATCTCTGCATTTTTTCTGGAAAGTACATGATGTTCTTTCTAGCACAAAATATTATAAATCCATCGCTAAAAGAAAAACTTATTAATCACGCAGTTTAAGGTTTGATTAATGAATTTAAATGAAGAAGAGGTAAGAAGAAGCCTTAATCTTTTTAGAAGCGTAACTTCTGAGAAAGACAAAGCAATTTCAAAAAAATTAACACCATTAGCAACTAGTCTAAGAGGTTATAGTGATAGAGATTTTAATGAAGTATATGAAGGATTAAAACAAAAAGTAAATTACCAATCTGGATTGTTAAGGAGAATTGGAGCGATAAGCAGGGCTAGAGAAGTACAAATTAGGGAGATAATAGACCTAGATCTCAAGAGCATGACCCTATTCTTAACAGAACTCCTTAACAGTATGGGAAGTAAGGAGTTTAGAGAAGAAGAGTTCGGGTTGCAAAATAGGGGTAAACTAAGAAATGTTAACGCAGAAGCCAAGGGTTTTGCAGAGGGATTAAGCAGAAGAAAAAAGATAGAAAGAATCAGGTTTTATAGCACTCCAGACGGCCTAAAAAATGCATTAAGAATATTCCTGTTAGAGGAGTACGGAATTGATAAGGTTGAAGATTACACTACCCGAATAAATGGCATCCTCTCAGACCAGCACAACACTCTTAATGATATCATCCCTCCAAGGGCAATTCTTCAATACATGACTCAAAATGGTATCGAACAGGCAAGAGACCTCCCGGAAGATGAAAGAAAAAAGATGGAAGTGAACCATGAATTATGCACTTCATTAGCAAGAAGTATTGATGCTGAAGAAAGGATTGGCGTCTCATTTAGGAGGGTTGTATTGTTATCATTCAAAAAAACAAAGATTGTAGAAGGAATGGTAGGCAAAGCAATATCAGAACAGCCATCCCGAGAGGAAGTTGCTGATTTGTTCTGAAATAAATTTTCAAAAACCTTTTTAAAACATAATAATGACTAAGCTTCTAAGCCTCTGTAGCTTAGCCTGGTAGAGCGTCGGTTTCATGAGCCGAAAGTCGGGTGTTCAAATCACCCCAGAGGCATTAAAAAATAAGAAAAAATAAAGAACTAGTTTTTTCTTACTAGTGTAATCTCGATTGTACTCACTCTTATATTCTTCCCTTCTTTGTTTTGGAATTCCTCGCTGTCTATTTTTATGTCTTTTACATCTACGGTATTCTCCAAAAACCTTTTTGTAGCCACTTCTGCAATATCAACACATCTTGCAATAAATTTTCCTCTTCCCTTAATTATTACTTCACTTGCCCCTTGTGTAGTGAATTGCATAACTACCCCTGTCACATAGTTCATAAAAGGTTTGTTCCCAACAAAAACAGTGTAGTCATCCATTCCTCTTCGTTTTTCCCGAGTTATTTCAGCACCTTCTTCAGGCATACCTTCCATATTTTCTTCACTCATTTTAGGTCCTCCGTTATTATTTGTTTTTCTTTCTTTGTTTAACAATCCTAGTAATATACCCCGTAATCACATTTCTTAATTTTTTAGAAGGAAAATCAACAAATTCAGAAGCAATTTTCTTGTTATTTCCAAAATCCTCTCCAAACTTATCAGGATAATCTTTACATGTCTTTAAAGCAATTCTTTTGATTAATGCTGTTTTTACTCTCCCCATATCTTATAAGCGGAAAAAAACCTTATTTAAACCTTTCTAATACCCATATCCTCCTCTTTATCTTGCTCCCCTTTAGGTCATATTCAATAGGGTTAACAGCATTCGTAAATATAGTAGCCTTAAATCCATTTTTTATTAAAATGCCCTCAAATCCAACATTAACTTCCCCCATATGGATTTTAATGATCGGCTCTACAAAAACTAACTTCCCTTTTACTATCTTTCTTGCCTCTCTGAAAAAGTCAGAATACAAAACGTTAAGCTCTTTGGCAATTTTTTTAGCTTCTTCCGACTGAGGAATCTTCTTTAAAAATGGCCCCATATATGGCTCTGTAGCTATTGCCTCCACTTTGGCTAGATAAGAGCTTAACCTCCTCGCATCCCCCTGTATCAGATTAAAACTATTCTTAATACTAAAGTTCTCTTTTAACCATTTTAGATTGCTCCTTGCATCTGAAATATCTTTATCTATTCCTACAACATCTAAATTTTTCAATAAAGCCTCTTGTAATATCGTCCCACAACCACAGAAAGGATCTAATAACTCAGTTCTAGCCTGGCTTAGGTTTACTAATATCTTAGCAAGTCTTATAGAAACAACTTTTTTTCCATCAAATTTCGGTCTTGTTTCATCTCTTTTTTTATATCCCTTTGGATTAGAAACAGAAACTATCTGGAATGTATCTTCTTTAATCTTAATGATCTCCAAATCAAGGTTATTAGGGTCATCTGAGTATTTCCTAAATACAGCTTTTACCCCTTCTTCTTTAAATCTTTTTTTCAGTTTTTCTAAAATATCTCGTCCATAAACAGAATAAGTTATTTTGCTTTTATCGAAGTAGATATCTTCAATGTTAACCCTCTTTCCTATTTTTACAATCCCTCCAAACTCCTCTACGGAAGAGTTAAAGTTGTTCATCTCTAAAACGATAAACCTTTTCTCAGAATATACAACTTCAAAATTTATGTTCTTGGCTCTAAGGAAACTTACAATCTCTAAGACCCCTAAGTCTCTGTCTCTCCCAACAACAAACAAATATTTCATGCTTAAATGCCTAAAAACAAGCTTTTAAATTTTTTCAAATACCACAAAGTTCTTAGTAAGATACTCTTCTCCCTTCTTGTTTACCTCTCCGGAAGATAAAAATAACAGCGGCAACTTCCTTAATTGGGCTTCATTATGAGCCAAAACTATATCTGCATCATTTACAGTCTTCTTATTCCTAACCTTTACAAAGAATCTTACTTTACCAATATTACTAGGGATATCAACAACGTAGTCTATTTCAGAATTTTTTCTAATAACTTTCTCTTCTATTACTGTAGCCCCTCTCTCTGAAAAGTAATTGGTTAACCCAATGTTGATCTCCTTTTTAGCTACCGATCGTCTTGTCTTTTGTTTTGCTTCAAATTCCTTTTGGTTAGTGTTTTTTTGTGCAGCAATTTCATTCTCTTCCCTCTCTGTGTTAACATCACCCAGCTTAAATTCCTCTTTTTGAATTCCTTCTTCTGGTTTAGGTTGCTCTGTTTCTTGTGGAGTCTCTGTCTGTGAATGTTGCACAAAACTAAACTTTTCATCCAAGATTCTTTTAATCTCCCCATCACTAGCCAGATACCACCCCCAGTAGATGCCATCCTCTCTCTGGAAGGGATAAGCAAAATCCTTTAATTCCCTTAATGCAACCCTTTGCCATGGCTCTAACTCATTATCCTTGAGAAC
>JAGVZJ010000019.1 GCA_018302725.1 Candidatus Woesearchaeota archaeon
GAGGTGATCCAACCGCAGGTTCCCCTACGGTTACCTTGTGACGACTTAACCCACCTTACTGAGATTAGGTTCGAGTTAGTTAAAGCTAAATCTCACCTAGCCCCTGCTCGGTTGGTTTGACGGGCGGTGTGTGCAAGGCACAGGGACTTATTCACTGGACGTTATTGACGTCCAATTACTAGGAATTCCAGCGTCATGAGAGCGAGTTACAGCCCTCAATCTGTACTAAGATAGGGTTTCGAGGATTGGCTTCTCCTTTCGGAGTTGCATCCCATTGTCCCTACCATTGTCGCGCGCGTGTAGCCCAGAAGATTCGAGGCATACAGACCTATCGTTGCCTACACCTTCCTCCTCGTTTCCGAGGCAGTCTCAACATAGTGCCCAATCATCCAAGAGGACTTGCTGGCAAATGTTGATATAGGTCTTGTTCGTTGCCTGACTTAACAGGACACCTTACGGCACGAACTGACGACGGCCATGCACCATCTCTCGGCTCGTTAGGTAAGACCTTCAATCTGACCTTCATCCTGCCGTCGCTTCTGGTAAGATTTCAGGGGTAGAATCCGATTGAACCGCACGCTCCACTCCTTGTAGTGCGCCCCCGCCAATTCCTTTAAGTTTCAATCTTGCGACCGTACTTCCCAGGTGGTGAGCTTAATGCCTTCGCTTCGGCACTGCACATTCCGGAGAATATGCAACACATAGCTCACAGCGTTTACTGCTAGGGCTACTCTAGGGCTACTGGGGTATCTAATCCCGATCGTTCTCCTAGCCTTCATCCCTCACTGTCAGACCCGTTCTGGATAGATGCCTTCGCCATAGGTAGTCCTCCTAGGATTAACACATTTTACCGCTCCCCCAGGAATACTTCTATCCCCTCCCGGTCTCAAGTCTAGCAGTATTTCCTGCACGTTGTTAGGTTAAGCCTAACAATTTCACAGAAAACTAACTAAACCAGCTACGGATGCTTTAGACCCAATAATAATGATTGCCACTTGTGGCGCCGGGATTACCGCGGCTGCTGGCACCGGTCTTACCCACCACTTATTCGCCAAGTTGTTTTCGCTTAGCAAAAGCCTTACCGTGTGGTAAAGCACTTGGAATCCCCTTATCACACTTTCGTGCATTGTAAAGGTCCCGTGGCTGCTGCGTCCCTTAGGACTAGGGCCAGTATCTCAGTGCCCTTCTCGGGGTTAGGACTTTCATCCCCCCTACTGATCAAAGGTTTGGTGAGCCGTTACCTCACCAACAGCCTAATCAGCCGCCGACTCATCTTTAGGTGCCGAAGCTTTGAAGGAAAACACATTCCAGTAGAAATCCTCTATCAGGTTTTAGCGTCAGTTTCCCGACGTTATCCCTGGCCTAAAGGCAGATTGTCGACGTGTTACTGAGCCTTTCGCCGGTGTTCCGAAGAACCCCTAACTTGCATGCCTAAGTCGAATTCCAATAGCAGCAATCTCCCGCAGGATGTCGAATTCCAATAGCAGCAATCTCCCGCAGGATCAACGGGAATTAATTTGTCGCAACACAATTAGGAATTAACAGTGGTCTATTCTCATACATCATACTTAATAAGTTGTATTAAGCATTCATTAAGAAATGAGGTTAATTCATTCCCTCGGTGATATGAAATGTGCAAGAAGCTTATATATAAATGTTTTGTATTGAAATTTTATTTTTAACAATCTAAGTTTCTGACATGGCCATAGAATCTTTCCCAACTATTTACACCTATAATATCTCCTGGAACTTCAATATAAGGATATCTTGTAAGCAAAAATCTGTGAGGAACAGTGACTAGATCTGCTAATTCAGCTGGGTCATTGTCTAAGAAAACATCTAAACTTAATCTTTCGCAGGTCTCTCTTTTATCCTCTCTTAATCTATGTTTTGACTCATAGAAAGGAATGGAGAGTCTTTTTTGAGCCAACCAAAACATTGCTAACTCTGCTGCATGACCATATCTTTTTGATACAATTGAAACTTGATGACCATCTCTACGGAGTGCTGCTAACCCTTCAATAGAATTAAGAACAGGACTTAGATTTTCAACACCATCAACCTGACTGTGGTAGAGAAGTCTCTTCATTACTGAGTATTGTTGATCTGTGATAATTCTTCCACCCACTAAAACTTTTCTAGTAAGCTCTCCTTCAGGAACACTTCTTACTTTAAAACATGAAATAAGAATATCTCTCATTGCTTTATTTTGATCAGCAATTACATCACCAAAATCTATTCCAATTTTCATAATATGAAAACCGTAGAAAAATATTAAAGCTTATTTGATTCTTCTTTTCTTCTTTTCTTTTCTCATTTTTTTACGCTGCCACTTCCAACGCATTTGACCTTTTTTCTTCCAACGTCTAGAACTTCTTTTCATCTTTAGTAATACTCATCCGCTAATGCATTAACTTCTTGTAAGTCTTCTTCCATTTCATTACTCTCTTTGGAGATAGGTACTTTTTCAGGGGAAATTACTTGTTCCCTATTCTCATCTTTCTTTTTTGCTTCTTTTTTTTCTGTAGAATTAATTTTTAAACTAGGTCCATCCTCAGGAGATACGACTTCTGTTAATTGTATTTTTAACTGCTCCAATTTATTTTTTAAATCCTGAATCTCTGATGTGCCATTAGCACTATTTTTTACTTCATTTATCTCTTTTCTTAGCAGTTCAAAGTCCTCTCTTACTTTTGAAAATGCCTGTTTTATTGCATATTCATCTACCATTTTATAAAAATTGAAGTTAGGGTGTTTAAATACCTTTCTTTTCTGAAACTGTACTTTTCTGTTATAATGATTTGCCCCGTGCGAGATTCGAACTCGCGTCTCGGCCTTGAAAGGGCCGAATCCTTGACCGGGCTAGACTAACGGGGCGTATGGGCCCGAGGAGATTTGAACTCCCGACCTCTGGCTGGCTTAGCACTTCACTGCTTATTTGTTGTTACAGTGAAGTTCTTATAAGACTTGCGCAGTTTTTACTACAGCGCTCTAACCAGACTGAGCTACGGGCCCATCTTTTAAATATTCTGATTTTAACTGTATTTAAAATGTTTTTTATTTTCGGTAGATATTTATATCACCCTTTGTTTAGACAGTTGTATGATAATTACTACAACTGAAACTATTCCTAACAAGAAGATAAAAGAGCTATTGGGGGTTGTGAAGGGCAATACTATAAGAGCGAGACATATAGGCAGTGATATATTAGTTGGTTTAAGGCAAATAGTTGGTGGAAAGATAATAAAGAAAGGTATGTACAAAGAAATTTTCTTTATAGTGTAGGAGGGAGACGATGTTAATCGGTTTAGTTCGGTGCGCCCAATAAAGGCAAGAGCACTTTCTTTAAAGCTGCTACTCTGGCAGAGGTTGAGATAGGAGATAGACCCTTTGTTACAATCAAGCCAAACCATGGTACTGGGTTTGTGAAGGATGAATGTGTTGATAAGGAATTTAATGTCCAATGCAACCCAAGAACTGGATTTTGTATTAATCATTTTAGATTTGTTCCTATAGACCTCATAGATGTTGCAGGATTGGTTCCTGGAGCACATGAGGGGAAAGGGATGGGGAACCAATTTTTAGATGATTTAAATGAAGCAGATGCTTTAGTGCAGATTATTGATATCTCCGGGAGAACTGACGCAGAGGGAAATAGTGTTGGAAGTTATGACCCTGAAGAAGATATTAAATTTTTACAGAATGAACTGGACCAGTGGTATTTAAGAATTATAAAAAAAGGGTGGGATAAGTTTTCTAGGGCAGTTAATCAGGAGCATTTAGATGTAAAAAAAGCTATTGCTAAACAATTATCCGGATTAAGAGTAACAGAGGAGATGGCCGTTGAGGCTATTGATTTATTAGGGCTAAGTAAAAACCCAACTCAATGGAGTAAAGAGAACCTATTAAGTTTAGCTTCTGAATTAAGGAAGAGAAGCAAACCTATGATAATTGCAGCAAATAAAATTGATGTAAAGGAGTCTAAAAATAATTTTGAAAGATTAAAGAACAAATATAACATCCTTCCTTGCAGCGCTGAAGTTGAGCTTGCTTTAAGAGAAGCAACCAAGTCTAAAATAATAGATTATGTTCCTGGTGAAAGTGAATTTAAAATTGTGAAGGAAGTGGATGAAGGAAAGAAAAAGGGTTTAATGTTTATGAAGAATTTTTTGAAAGAGTTTAAAACTACGGGAGTACAGGCAATTTTGAATGAAGTGGTTTTTAATTTGTTGGGTTATATTTCAATTTATCCTGGTGGTGTAAACAAACTTGAAGATAAGGATGGAAATGTATTGCCTGATTGTTTCTTAATGAGAGAAGGAAGCACGGCTTTAGATTTTGCTTATAGGTTACATACAGATTTTGGCAAGAATTTTATAAGGGCAATAGATGTAAGAACGAAGAGAACTGTTGGAAAAGAGCATGAATTAAAGCATAATGATGTTGTCGAAATTGTTGCCAGGGTTTAAACTTCAATTCCAAAAGTAGTTCTCATTATATATGCGATTATAAAGGTTATTAGTGCAACAGTCAGTGAAATTAAAGACATCTCAAAAAATCTTTTTTTGAATTTTAAGTTCTTTGCAGTAGATATATAGAAAGTGTAAGCTGCGATTATGAAGATTGCTATTATTAACGTGGAGGTTAAAGCAAGGTAAACATTATGGATGAGAGTGTAAGGCAAGATAAGGAGAAGCACTGTTACCGCATAGGTTATCCCGGTATAGAGTGCAGATTTAGTTGGATTTTTTTCTTTGCTCTCCTCTTCCTTTGAGGAAAGGTAACCTGAAGCAGCCATAGACAGTGAGGCAGCAATTCCTATTATGAATCCGGTGATGGCAATTATCCTCCCATTTTGTAGAGCGAAAGTTAATCCTGCCAAAGCTCCTGTTAACTCCACTAACGCGTCATTTAGCCCTAAAACTATTGAGCTAGCATATTCTACTTTTTCTTCTTTTATCAGGTTTAATAATTCTTTTTCATGCCTTTGCTCATCTTTAATAAATTGGGCAATTCTAAACTCTTTTCTTAGACCCTTATATTTTTTTATAGCTATATCCTCCCCTATTTCCATAAACTTTAATGTAAAAGACAGTCCTAGAACTGTAGCTAAGAAAAGATACCACATTACCCTAAAACAACTTGGAGCTATTTCTTTTTTTGTTATTTTTTTCCAGAAGTTATAATGTTTTAGCTCATCTCTTGCGATTCTTCTTAATAATTTTTTGTTCCTAGAATCCTTTTCTTTTTTGCTGAGATTAAGATAAATTCTGTGCTCTGTTATCTCATTTCTCTGCACGTTTAATATGTCCATTTAAGAAAATAATGTTGATTACTATAAATAGGTTTTTATTAATTTTATAGAAATGATTTTTTGTTTTTGTTGATACAATAAACTGTCAAGATAAAGACTAAAACAAGCACCCCAAATCCTAATTTGGATGCAGTTTGAAGGTACATAAGTGTTGAAACAAAGGTTGTTATGGCTGCGCCAAGAAATACCCCTAGGTTGATAGAGTTGTCCAGTTTTAAAAGGCTGATTATGCCTAAAGAGACTAGAGCTATTAAAACAATGAATAAGTATTTGTTTGCATTGTATGCATTTTTCTCAGTTTCAAACTGTATCCGTTTTTGCTCCTGTTCTTCTATACACTTTTGGTCAATTTGCCTATCCTCCCTTGGTGTAACTGAAAGAGCGCATTCTTTATACTGGTAGTAACTGTTTGGTCCAGTGTATTTTGGAAAGAATACATTTGCTCCCATGAAAACTAATGGAATGTAAATTAATAGAACAATGCCCACATAGATATATTTTGAATTTTTCATGTTTATACTATTTTTTTCTTTAATTTAAATTTATTCTTTTTCCTCAGCATTATTGCTTCATAAATTAACCCTCTTGTAGTCATAGTGGTTACTATATGAAACAAAAGTTTTGGATATGTGATATGATCTACAGCTCTTATTTCCCTTAATCTTGAAATAAACATGAAAAAAATTATGTACCTTAATATTCCGCTTAGTAAAAATGCGGTGTAGTAGTCAGACCAGGAGAGGAAGTTATACTTGATTAACAACCCACCAACCATTGCTCCTGCAAATAAAGCTATGCCATTTAATACATTATAATAAGCCATGTATTTTGATCTTTTTTGCGGTATGATTGTATCAAAGAAAAAATTAAATGATGCTATCTCAAATCCGGCCCATGCAAATCCACTGAACATCTGCGCAACTGCAAGATAACCTAAATTTCCAGAAAATATCCATGGGATTGGAACAAATGGCATTAAAACCCCGGATAGTGTTAAAACTTTTTTTGTTCCGTATCTATCTACTGCTTTCCCCCATATCGGCATTGCAAAGTACTTTGAGACAACTGCTGAGGCTACTAATAATGTATATGAAAAGTAGGATAATTTTAGGTCATATAACATGTAAGCAGCAAAGTAAGGGCCTGCAATGTAGATAGAGAAATTCATTAAACACAGGAAAATTATAAACAAGCCATACCCTCTTGAAGGCGCTTGTTTTAAAAAAGTTATAAAACCTGTTTGGTCATCTTTACTTGGAATGTATTTAGGCTCAAACTTTTTTATTAGGTAGATCAATGAGAATATTCTAAATGTCAGAGCTAATGCAAAAATTGTAGCAAATCCAATATACTGGGTTCTTAAATCTGAGGTAAATTGCTGTAATGTCCATCCTGCCAGGAGTAAAGATATAAAAGAGATTGACCCGGCAATTGTGTTTCTTCTGCTAAAATAGGAGCCTCTTTCCTCACCACTTACCATGTCCCCCATCCAACTACTCCATGCAGAGCCTGCGATCATCCCAAAGATGAAGTAAAGGCTCACAAACAGGATTAATAGAGGAATACTAAACTTTCCAAAAAAGAAAACCAATGCAATTGGGATATACATTAATGCCTGGAGGAATGCGCTAGTACAAACGAACTTCTTTCTTGAGTTAAAAAGCCTAAGCAGCTTTTCAGAAAATAATTGGATGAGAGAGCCAAGAGTTTGGGGTAATGAGCCTAATATCCCTATTTGAAAAGTTGAGAAGCTAAGGAATGTTGCAAAAGCTGAAAAAAAGGATTCACCAAATCCGACCATGGCTGAATAGAAGCTTCCATCAATTATGGAGTACTTAAGGCTCTTTTTTATCTTACTTTCATCTGTTTCTTTCTGAATTGTTTCCCTCTTTTTCTTCCAAGCATTTAGATCCATATAGTTACTTCTCCTATGAAGGCTTTCTGTTGACTTTTTTGTAGTTTAAAAACTTTTTGTGGTTACTGAAAAGAGAGGCTAAAATAATCTGTAGTGAAAAACCTTATAAATAACCAGATATAACTAGTGTAGATAATGGAATTAGTGCTTAATAAAAAGCCTCAAGGTGTTACAATAGTAGAGGGATTTCCCGGATTTGGGTTTGTTGGGACAATATCTGTTGAATTTTTAATTGAGCATACCAAAGCTGAGAAGATCGGAAGGATACAAAGCAATGATGTAATGCCGGTGGCTGCGGTTCATAACTCCCAGTTAGTTGAACCTTTAAGTATTTATTATTCCAAAAAGAAGAATCTTGTTTTTGTTCATGCTATAAGCAATATTCAAGGATTAGAGTGGCAGATTGCTGATATGATCTCTGAGTTATGCAAAACACTGAAGGCTAAAAAATTGATAAGTTTAGAAGGGATTGCTTCTGCTACTCCTGGAGAGCCTAGGGCGTTTTACTATACAACTGGAAAAGTAAAAGAGAAAGTAGAGGCAGCTGTCTTGAAAGAAGGGATTGTAATGGGGGTTACTGGAGCATTATTGCTTAGATCAAAAGTCAATATGTCATGCATCTTTGCAGAAACTCATTCGTCATTACCCGATTCAAGGGCTGCAGCAAAGATTATTGAGGTTTTAGATTCTTACTTGGGACTAAAAATAGATTACAAACCTTTGTTGAAGAAAGCAGAGGAATTTGAAGCTAAGTTGAAAGGTTTAGTGGAGAAGAGTAGGAATGCAACAGATCAGAAAGCAAAAAAAGAATTAGATTATTTCGGATAAAAAGGAGGTGTAAGCATATGCATACTTGCTGGATAAAAGGGGTGTTAGCTTTAATAGCAATTATTTTTGCCTGGATAAACTTTGCTTGGGCGCCTATAGTCATTACTCTTGCTGTAATCTTGATGTACATTACGAATGACAAATGTGAAGAATGTAGCATGAAGAGGGCTAAAACTTCAGCACCAAGAAAGGTGGTTAAAGCTACCAGGAAGAAAACAACTAAAAGAAGGAGAAGAAGGTAATTCTTCTCTTTTTACTACTTTTAGATTACTAAACTAGTAAGGTTTTTAAATGGTTATTTCTTTATTTTTTTATGCCAAAGTATACATTTGAGAAGGATGAAGAGGATCAATAATCTTTTAAACTTCCTATTGGAATTCCTAGCTGCTCTTTAATTGAAGCTGCTGTTTGTTTACCGATTAATTTTGATAAAACATCATATTTTATAATTTTAAGATGCTGCAAAGTCCTTATGTTATTGTTGAATAATTTTCTTGCCCTCACTCTTCCGATACCCCTTAGATTGATTAGAGGTAGTAGCTCCTGTCTAATACCGTGTTTCATCCTTACCATTAATGTTTTTACATCCCTTGCTGTTTCTATGTATTCAAGCATTTTTGCCAACTCCTGTAAGCTGTATAATAACCAGTTTGCTATGTCTATCTTATATTTTAATTCTCCTGGGGGAATTCCATATTTTTTCATTATAAGATCTTCTGTTTCTTCATTTAACCATGAATTGAACATAAAGGAAGTTTTTAATGTATCTAGAAAATTATCTGAAAATTCATCTTGATGTAATAGATTTTCTTTAAATTGTAATAACTCTGATTCTATTTCTTCATGTTCACTTGCTCTTAACCTTAGTAAAGGTCTTATTTCCAAAGTGTTGCATATTAAATGAATTAAAGCAAAATCATCATAATCCTGTTTTTGTGCTTTTTGGATGTTTTCTATAAGGAAGTTAGCGGTTAAGGGGTCTATGTATAATTGTGAGACTCTTTTTCCTAATCTCGTAGGTTTTATTTCTTTGTTTAGGATTATAAATCCAAAAGATTGTAGCAATTCAAGCATTGATTTGATTATAGAATGTAATTTTTCCTTGTCTTCAAATTGGCAGGCCCATAATGTTTCATCAAAAAATGTGAATATTTTTTCCTTATCTGTCAAATAATTGATTGAAATTAAACTTAAAAGGTAGGTTCTTAATACTGGTTCTACTGCTAATTTAGAATAAATACTTTCTGGAGTTCCTGTTAAGTATCTGTTGTACAAATTTTCCTTTTCTTCTTCATTCTTAGCTATTATTATTGCTTCCCCATATTCATCATAAGAAGGACGACCTGCTCTTCCGGACATCTGCATTATTTCTAGGACTGGAAGATATTGCATGCCTAAGGTGCCAAATCTCTTAACATCTCTTATGATAGACCTGAAAGCTGGAAGGTTAATGCCAAAAGCAAGAGTTGGGGTGCAACAGATTGTTTTTATTTTTCCTTCTTTGAAGCTCTGTTCTATTATCTCTTTTTGTTTTTGAGTTAAACCTGCATGATGGAAAGCTACACCTTTTTTTACTATTTCTGATATTTTCTTGCATTGTTCTGTTGGATGTGGTAAAGAATTTAGTATTTTAGCGGAGGCTTCATTTAAGGAATCGTCATGTTTTAACCTATGACTTAATTTTTCTGCTACAGATTCTGCTGATCTTCTCGTGTTTACAAATAACAAAGATTGCCTGTTTTCGTTTATTGTGGACAAAGCCAAGTTTAGAGTTGGATCTGAAGATACCTCTCCTAAGGTTATATTTTCCTTTTCTTCAAAGAAATCTATCATACTTCCTTGGTATATCCCATTGTACAACTTAACAGGTCTCCAATCATCTTTAACTATGTCTGCATTAAGCCATGTGGCTAAATCTTCAGGGTTCCCTATTGTTGCGCTTAGTCCCAGGATTTGGAGAGATGGATTTAATTTTTTTAACAGGGTTATTACAATTTCCAGAGTTGGTCCACGAGAAACATCATTCAATAAATGTATCTCATCTATAATTAATAAGGAGATCTCTTTAATCCATTGGGCTTCCTGTCTTATTAATGAGTCTAATCTTTCATTTGAGCAGACTATTAAATTAGAGTTGTCTAAGTATGGCTCTTTTGTATCTGGATCTCCTATGGATAGGGAGGTGATTATTTGAGGATATTTAGTTTTGAAGTCCTTATATTTTTCTGTTGCTAAAGCTTTTAATGGTGCAGTATAGACGATTTTTCCTTTTTTATTTAAAAAATGACTTAAAAAAGCTAATTCTGCAACCAGAGTTTTTCCTGAGGATGTTGGAGTGCATATGATTAGGTTTTTATTATTTAATAATCCCTTATCTAATGCTTTTGATTGGCAGGGTCTTAATTCTTTGATTCCCTGTTTTTCTATAAATTCTCTTACTTCTTTGGTTATTCTGTGCATATAAGGTATAGGGTAAATATTTTTATAAAGGCTTGTTTAATTAAATTTTATGAAAATTTGTCCTATTTGTAAGTCAAATGAAATAACCGATTATATGGGTGCGCAATTTGGGAAGTATCTTTGTAAGAGGTGTGGATATGTTGGTAGTTTGGTATTGGAGAAAGAGAGGTAAGAACAGAGTTTATTGAGTTTTAGTCTAATTTCTTTGTCTTCCCTATCTTAGCAAGGACTAGGTGGTGCATTCTTCTTAAGAACTCTACTTTATCTTCCATCTTCATGATATCTACATAGCCTTCTAAAACTAAGTTAAAAGCAAAAGGACTGGGAATCCTTGTCTGGAATATTTTTACTTCTATCCTCTTATCTTCTATATCTTTGATTACATTCTTAGCGTTAGTAATATCCATTAAATCCTCAAGGACTTCTCTTCTTGATTCCTGCAATATTGAAAATTCGTTGGATATCCTTCTAACGGCGTTTAGTAGCAACATAGAACTGACCTGCTGCCTTCCTACTCTTTTGGTTCTGCCTGCGTAGTTTCTTAGAATCATTAAAGATCTCACAGCACAATGCCTGAATCTTCTTTTTAATACTTCAGTCTTGTCAATTGCATTTTTCATAATTGCATCAATGTCTTTTACTTTAAGATGATCGAAAACCTGGGAAGTGATTATTGATCTTTCTGAAGCAACATAGAACCCATTATCATTTATTCCTATTTCTACATCCATATGGTACAATCTGCCGATAATGTATGCTACTGCTCTGGATAAGACATCATTAACTCTTCTTCCATACAGACTGTGGAACACTATGAAATTTTTACTATCTTCTTTGTATTCTTCTATAAGTATTTTTTTGTCATTTGGCAGTTCCTTGAAGAGATATTGCTGTTTTAGGTATTCATAAATTGCGCTTGCTGCGTTGCTATCTACATAAAGGTATTTATCAATAAACTCCATTATTTTTTCTTTTGGTTCATTATGATTAAACTTTTTTTCCATTAATCCTCGGAATTTAGATATATCCTGAGCTAAATCAAAAGATAATGGAAGCATTTCTGAGAACCATGAAGGGATTGTTGGAGGTCTTTGCTCTGCTGTTTTATTCCTCTAGAGAACAAAAATTCATATTTGCTTCCGCCCAAAACAAATACATCTCCTCTTTTTAGTCTTTCTAAGAAAGCCTCATCTATTTTTCCTATTGTTTGCTCTCCTACCTTTACCTGCACGTGAGTTTCATCAGGGATAGTACCAACATTAGTCATGTAAATCATTCTTGCTAACCTGCTTCTTTTTCCGATCATACCGGTTTCTTTATCATACCATATTTTAGCATAAACATACCTGTCTTCCAGTTTGGTGTATTCTCCTGATAGATAGTCTAAAACTTCT
>JAGVZJ010000007.1 GCA_018302725.1 Candidatus Woesearchaeota archaeon
TTTATCCTGCTCCTGTCGTTTATACTTAATATCACTTTAATGGAATTGCAGGAGAAGAAAAAGACTGAGCTTGTTGAAAAGATTCATAGAATGACAGAGTATTCCATGTTCATTATAGTTCCTTTGCTATATCTAATATTGTTTATTCTATTTTAACCTTTTCTTATCACAAAAGTTTAGCAAATCTTAAATATTTTTCTTTAGATAACTTGTTAGTATGAGTGACCTTATACATCTACTTAATCCAGCTACAGAACCTTTTTCTGGTTATGATACTCTTGAGCCCAGTGAACAAGGATTAGTTATTGCTACAAGTAGACCTAACACTAGTTTAAGAAAGGAACAACCAGAAGGAAAATTATTTTTATGGGTTGTAGGTAAACCAAGAAGGGTATATTCTCAAGAAAGTCCTTTATGGGGGTTAGTTGCCCATAATGGAAGATTACTTAGTACAACTATCCCAACAGATGGTGAAAGGATAGATCAATGTATAAGGGGCAGTTTTATTAAGGATCTAGTCACAGGAGAAGTTTTCTACCATACGAAAGGGGTTGGTAAATATTGTAGCCATGAAGGAGATCTTTATTTTTTTAGAGAAGACTATCATAGTGAGAAAGTGATTACATGGAATAGTCAGATCGGAGAAAGAACTGATTCTGTCCTGTGCAGAATGGATAAAAAAAATAGACCCGAGGAGCTTATGACCTTGCAAGCAAAGGTGGAATCTATGATAAGTACACCTAGTGGATTAGTTGTGAGTGCTATGGCAGACCCAAGGGGCGATGGACCTAATAGGATACTGAATCTCATGACTGGAGAAGTTTACCATTCTCGGCAATTATGGGTGAATGGAAAACCTGTTGAAATGATTGGGGGTTATGATCTAGGACAAGTATTAGCTCTATCTTATGATGGTGAAAGAGTATATTATCCTATTTCATATGCTCCAAGCGGAGTATATGATCAAAATGGGAATAGCATTGCGTATTTTCCAATGATTGACTGGTTGGAAAGAAGGGTTGTAGAGATAGTTAGAGGGCTTCCTGAAAGTAGGTGGTCCGAGGAGATGGATGAAGTTGAAAATAGAGCCAGGGTAGTATTAGGGTATAGTTATGAGAAAGCAATGAGTAGTGAGTGTAATCATTTTAGAACCAATATTTGGAAAAATTCAAAACAAAGAAGAGACGATCCTAACTGTCTTTATAGACGAGTAGCACTTTCACAATATATTGACCATAATTTTGTTATAAGAAATATGACATTTCATAATGGAAATTTAGTTATGGCATCCGATAGAAATCTTTATGTTGTACCTCTTTCAGAAGAAACATGTTTCCCAATACCAGTAAACCCATTCAGACATAGAGTCTGGAGATTTAGAGACAACATCTGCGGTATGGATATAATTGTGGGAGAAGAGCTTAAAAAATTAAAAGGTAATGCAAGTATTAGGATGGGAAAAAATGCTAGTTTTGTTTCATTAGCGCAGGCTGCATGATTTACTTAAACTATACCCCTCTCTTCTAAACTTTTTCTAACTATTTTATCAAAATCAATTTTCTCTAAGCTCTCTTCAACAGATTTAATTTTTACATTAGTACATGCTTTCTTAGACATTATACCGCAACAATCCTTATAAGTCTTTATACTCGGGTCAAAAACTTCAAAGTTAGCACATTTTTGATAAGCGTGTAAAAAGAAATCTAACGCCGCGACCCGGATTTGAACCGGGATGCCCCGGAGGGCCAAGCTCTCTTTATGAAGTTCCAGGCTTGTGCGATACCAGATTACGCGATCGCGGCATGTAGAAGAATCACTAAAACAAGTTTAAAAATGTTTTTATAACTTCTCTATGGTAAACTCCTCTATTCTCGGCTTTAAAATCTTGATGAAGTCTTTGCACTTCATTTCCATTGAATTTACAAAAGTACCGGCACTAAAGTCAACAATATCATTGTCTAAAACATGCTTGTCTGCTACTATCTCCATCTTCTCTTTGTAAAGATTTCCAAAAGGATGTACAGTCCCTACTTCACACCCTGTAATTCTCAAAACATCTTCAGAATCTGCCAATCTGATATCTTTTGTATTTAAAATTGTCTTTAAATTCTTTAATCTAATCTTCCTATTTCCTGTTACCAAGCATAAAACAAACTTCTTCTCATGTGTAACAAGGATTAAAGACTTAACTCCCTGTGACAGAGGAATACCTCTCACTTTTGAAGACTCTTCAGCAGTATGAACTCTTTTGTGTTTGATTGATTTGTAATCAACATTCTCTTTTTTCAAGAGTTCTTTGATTTTATCTAGTTCTACCTGTCCCATCATCTACTGAACTCTGAGTTAACTCTATCAATCCATGCTCTCTAGATTCTCTCAATCCGTGAGTAAGCTCTCTCAACACATCACCTTCACAAGCATCAGGGCTATATAACAATTCCAAGAAACCCAAAGGATCAGTAACATATCTCTGTTGAACGCTGGCAAATCTTTCCCTTAGAGCAGACAAAAGTTTTTCAAAATACATTTTAATCCTTCTTGAATTTACCAACTTCCTGCAATAAGTCAATATGCCCCATAAAATGAGATCTGCAGCAGTATCTCTTCAATCCTAATTTATCCAGCGATTCCTTCACATCTTTCTCCCTATTATTAGTCATCTCTAAGAACTTGCTCCATAAATGCGCGATTGGTTTCCCGCATGAATAACATCTAATTGGTATTATCATTTTTTATCACATCCAACTACCTATACGACTTTTGCCTCTTTGCTCTAGCCTTTGAATCATTTGGTTTATAAGTTTCTTTAAATCTTACATCAGCTACTAACAAACCTCTGTCATAATCTAAGAAGGACTTCTCTAATTTCTTGCTTCCTGTATAGCCAACTAAAGCTCTTGCAATAGCCAGCCTTGTAGCTTCTGCCTGGCCTAACCATCCTCCTCCCCTGACATTCACATCAACCTTAATACCCTTTACTATTTCATCTCCTGCAATGTACAATGGTTCTCTTATCTTTTCTCTTGCCAAAGAGGGAGAATAATTGTCTAATAAAATGCTGTTAATCCTGACTTCTCCTTTCCCTTCTTTTACTGTCGCTCTTGCTATAGCCGCCTTTCTTTTTCCTGATGCATGAAATAATTTTGCCATTATACCTGCTTACCCCACATAATCCTGGATAGCTCCCCTATGGTTATAAAACTTGTCCTTTTATTTTCTATATGGGCAGATTGAACACTTTCTAGTTTCTTATCTTTAAATTGATCTGGAACACCAAGATAGCACATCACTCTTTCAAATGCAGCTTTCCCCCTCGATTCTTTATAGGGAAGCATTCCTCTTACTACTCTCCTTACAAATCTATCAGGCATCTTCGGATAGAAAGGACCCTTGCTAACACTTCCGATTTCCTCTCTCTCTTTGTATTCATTCATTATCATTTCTTTCTTTCCCACTATTACGACATTTTCGCAATTAACAATGTCTACGTTTTCTCCTCTCATTGCCTGCTTGGCTACATAACTTACTAATCTTCCAAGAATTAAATCCTGTCCGTTAATAATCATCCTATAATCCTCACTTTGCTTCCTTTAGGATTTTCTTTCATTAGTTCAGCAATAGAAATTGCCTTTCCTATCTTGTTTATTTTTTCTTTTGCTCTGTCTGAAAATTGATAAGCTGCGATTGTTAATCTTTTATTTAACTCTCCCTCAGATAATACTTTTCCTGGAATTAAGGCTGTTTCTCCTTCTTTTGTATATCTGTTAATCCTGGTTATATTCACAGCTCTCCTTATTCTTGTAGGCCTCTTTAAGTCATCAGCCACTCTTCTCCATAACTTAATTTTTTCCTTACTAGCTAAAGTATCTAAATCCTTTATCAAATTCTGTAAAGCTAAAGTAGTAGTTCCTGTTCTTTTTACCATATCTATTTAAACTTAAAAAGTCGGATTTAAAAAGATTGCTATTGGTGGCTTTTAATAGGTCTTCCTAAATACTGCAGGATCCCAAAAATCATGTGTGCCCATAGCTTCATAGCTTGTAGCAACAGCTGTAAGATTTCTTTGTAAGGCAAGTGGTATTTCTGCTCCAATATCAAGCTCAAAAACACCTCTTCTGGATACATAAACTAACCCCCCAGCATGCAAACTACACAAAACCATAGATAACACCTTAGGAGAAGGGATGTCTTTATCAGGAATAAAATATTCAGAAAATCCTGCAGGGTGATACCAGGCATTTGAAAGATACATCTTGGTAAACCTGCCTTTGTTTAAATTAGGAGGTAAAGCATATAGGTTAGCAAGTTCTAGTTCTAATCTGCCTAATCTTCCCCTTAATGTTTCACATCTCCTCTCTGTAAAATATTCACGTCTATAGCTTGGAATGTCTTTCCTTCCTGCATGTAAAAACCCATTAAAATTCCCTTCTCTTAAAAGACCCATTCTATATCTGACAAATTCAATCTGATCTTCATTACAATCAAATGCAACAACACTATCCGCAACCTCTAACATTGCAAAAGCCTGATCCCCACTTCCACATATAGCAAGAACTCTATCCCCTTTTGTTATATCTAATCCATGCATTATTGCTAAAAGACTTTCATCAGTATATCTATACTCAACTAAATGAACAGGTTCTGTCTTTCTTTTAGGTTTTAATTTAGCTATCACATGATACCCCTCTTGTTTTTACATAAACAGCAGGATTCCATATCCAAATGCTACCTTCTCTTTCACGATATAGTGCAGTTTCTGAGAGTTCTTCATGCAAAGAAAGGGGAAATTTAGTAATACGAAGTGTGAACAATCGTGTCTCAGTCACGTAGAGCAGCCCACCAATACATAAACTGCGCAGAACTCTATTCAAAGTTGCAGCCAAAAAATCATTATCTTCAACTTCAAAATTTTCAACACCTGCACTATGAGCCCAAGCATTGGAAAGATACAATTTAGTATATGCATTAAGCCCCAAAAATCTTAATGGAAGTGAATATAAGTTAGCTACTTCTGTCTCTAATCTGCCTGCATGCTCTCTTATTCTCTCAAGTCTTTCAGTAGTAAAATAATCCCTTCTCGTAAAACGGGTTTTTGCACGAAGTCTGATGTCATCTATTGCCCTAAATTCCTCGAATTCCCCTCTCTCCAACAACTTCAGTTTGTAAAGAGCAAACTCTACTTGCTCTTCCCTGCAGTCAAATGCAACAACTCTGTCAGCAAGTTCCAGCATTGCAAAAGCCTGATCCCCACTTCCACATACAGCAAGAACTCTGTCTCCTTGCTGAATTTGCAGTCCTTCCATTATCGCAGAAAGGCTTTCATTAGTAATCCTGTATCTTGGATGTTTTGGCCCAGTTGAATCCAGTCCTCCTCCATGAATCAGCAGGTCAACTCCCATCTAAATCAGTTCCCCCTCTAAATTTGCCTTAACTCTTCTAAAGACAGTAGGATTCCAACAAGTAGAGCTACCTTCTGTATTTCTCGCAATACCTGTAAGCGCACTATCGCATACTGCTAATGGCAAATCTCCAGCCTCCTGACTAAAACCATAACTTAATCCAACACCAACAGTATAAATCAATCCACCACAAGGAAGTACAGAAACCAGCATATCTAAAAAATTAGTATTATTTCTTGAATAATAATCCCCATAACAAAGTAAATTTGATAAATAGATCTTGTTAAACCTCCCTTCCCTTATTCTCCGAGGAGAAAATTTATACATATCCCCTCTCTCCAGTCTAAGTCTATCTACTTTCAATTTCAAGGTTTGAAGTTTAGATAAGGTAAAATATCTGGACCTTTGTTCTCGGTAGGTAATGTTACTTCCACAGTGTGGAAGTAAAGTATGAAACCTCTTAAAATCTCCTCTCTTAATCTGAGCTAATCTGCATTTTGCGTATAAAATTTGAAGTTTACTACTATCTACAGCAGTTACATAATCAGCAAGTTCCAGCATTGCAAAAGCCTGATCTCCACTTCCACATACAGCAAGAACTCTGTCTCCTTGCTGAATTTGCAGTCCTTCCATTATCGCAGGAATTGACTCATTAGTGGCTTGAAAAGCCAACCCTGCATAAGGGAGTACATACCCAAGTGCCTTCTCGATAAATATTGGAAATGCCATAAAACTTCTAAAATTTTGTCCTTTTTAAATATTACTACTTAGAAGTAATCTAAAAACTAATAAATACAAAAATAGAATTAAGACTAACATGACATCTATCCCCCAGACATTAATCACAGCAGGAATAATTCTCTTAGCAATAGGGCTAATATGGCAACTATCTGGAAGTCATATTCCTTTAGGAAAGCTGCCAGGAGATATAGTTATAGACAAAGGCAATTTTAAGTTTTATTTCCCACTAACAACAGCAATAATAATTAGCATAATTTTAACTCTAATTTTATTTATCTTCAGATTTTTCTCAAATTAACAAGTCTTCCCAAAGTCATCTGAGAATAGTAAGAAGTCATCAAAGTCTACCTTTCCGCTATTATCTAAATCATAGTTCTCATAATCTGTATCAAATGCATCTGCAAACTCTAAGAAGTCATCCTCGTCAACATCATCATCCCCATTAAAGTCTCCTATTAAATCACAGCTTACAGGTTCAGGTGCTATAGCTTCTTGTGCCTCGCATGATAAAGTCTGTTCTACCCACTTTTCTCCACATTCATTATTGCAGGATAGCTCTCCACAGCCCTCTCCATCTGCATTTAATTCAGTCCATGAGCAGGTAATTTGTCCACAAGTGGATGTTGTAGTTTTGCCTGATGAGCTTCCTGAATTACTGCTTGAACTTCCTGAATCGCTACTTGCTTCTAGTCCTAAACAGTTATTATCACTATCAACAACGCCAATAGATTCTATAGATTCTCTCCATACTCCATTAATACACTGTTCAACACCATAATCACATACATCTTCATCAGTTCCGATTAATCTTGTTAAATCTTCATCTATCTTTCCATCATTATCATTGTCTGTTCCATCACAAACTTCTTCAGGAACTCCCAAGAATGACATTAATGATTCAGAAACTTGTTTTTTACTTAATGTAGTTGTAGTTCCCTTTCCAAAGTTGTCTGCAAATACAAGGAAGTCATCAAAGTCTACTTTATTATCGTAAGTTAAATCAAACATCCTATTCCAGTTTGCACTTGTTGCATTAGTTTCAAAATGATCTGCAAATACAAGGAAGTCGTCAAAGTCTACTTTATTATCTCTGCTAAAGTCGCTTGGCTCTACATTCACCTCACTAACAGCATAATAATTAATTCCATCTATTCTATAAACATCTACCCCTTCTTTTACAGTAGCAGTACACCTGAATCCTTGTATATTCTTCCCATTACAAGGTATTAACAATTCATCTGGCATTGTACAACCATTGCTCATCTCACTAATTGAACTGATTGGACTCTTCTTTATACATATCATATTTGATGAAGATGCATCTAACTTCTTCACTAAATATGACTTCCATACACCATCTGGAGGTACTCCCGAAATCAATAATGAAGAACCCCTTCCAGTCTCATCAACTGGTTTGGATATTAAGTCTAGTACAACATTTCTAAAGTCTAATAAGTTTGTAGGATCAAATAGATAAGAGAACCATGCTATACTCCTTCCATCCTCTTCCTTCAAAACAACCTGCTTCCTTCCTTCTTGTGGTTGTCTAACAGCATTTCCTGTAAACTCCTGTCCAGCTATAACTAATTTATAAGCAGCATTAGTAGTTGAATCACTAGGTGTTCCAACAATTGCATCCCTATTATCAACTAATCCATCATTGTCTACATCAGAATCAACACAATCTGCATGTCTGTCACTATCAAAATTAGGGAATCCTTCATCTACCTGCCCATTACAGTTATTATCCTTACCATCACATGTTGATTCAGATGACTCATAACCTTCTACTGAAGAATAATTAGGCTCTTCCCACCCATTAGTACCCCTGCATATCTTTTCAACACCATAACATATCCCATTTTGATTATCTGCAGGTTTAAATGCCAAGTTGTCGTCTCTTGTACCAGAACAATCATTGTCTATTCCATCACATAATTCCTGCTGACCAGGATTTGTTGTTCTTAACTCATCATTACAGTCTAATCCAACAGAATCTGCTTTTCCATCTTCCCCGTCTGTTGTAGTTCCGCAGGTTGTATAGCCATCTGCATCTGCATCAAAGTCTTCATCTACCTGTCCATCACAATCATTGTCTATTCCATCACACTTCTCTGCAATTGGAGCTACAGCCCCAACACATGTATCTGAGAAGTAGCTTCCTAGGCAGGCATAATAGCCATAGCTGCATGCTCCTATTCCAGCATATTTCTTGTCTTCTACATCATAGCAGCTTTGTTTTAAGTTTTCCTCTTGATCAGCTATTCCATTACAGTTGTTATCTGCCCCATCACACATTTCTTGTGCTCCAGGGAATGAAGATTTATCCTGTGGCCTGCAATCTCCATAGTTCACAGCGCTATACTGCCCTGAAGGGAATGCCGACTGTATGGTTAAGTGAGACTCTCCATAATTATCATCATCTGCATCATAATAGAATGTTTTCAAAAATCCTTCATCTGCCTGTCCATTGCAGTTATTATCTAAACCATCTGCAACTTCTGTCTGAGGATTTCCTGATGTACATGCTCCCACCCAGTTTCCATTGTTGCATGTTTGTGTAGCTGAAGCTGTACAAATTCCTGCACCACATGTAATACTTCTTGTCAGTCCTTCATCTGTTTGTCCATCATTATCATCATCTATATTATTACAGATCTCAACTCCTGAAACAGCGCATACCCCTCCCTCATCTGTCTGACCATCACAATTATCATCTACACTATTACAAACTTCAGTAGCACCTGGTTTCACAGAATTGCTTCCATCATTGCAATCATTGCTATTGCTTACATAGCCACTTGGAGTACTGCATGCTTGAGTAGGGAAATTAATATCCCCATAACCATCTCCATCATTATTTCTATAATATGTTGTTTTAACTCCTTCATCTACTAATAAATCCCCATCATTGTCTATTCCATCACAAACTTCTGGGTTTGGAGTAAATGCAACAAATTGTGTAAAGTGCTTTGTCCATATTATTAAATCAGATCCAGATGTTGTGAAACAATCGCCTTCTGCAACTAATGTGTTAGGATCTGCTATCTGTGCTGCAGTACATTCCTGTATTGGAGTAAATACCTTGTCCCTTACAAATCCAGCTCTCTTTCCTGCCTGTCCTGGAACAAGTATCCTAGTGGCTTTATCAAAGGTTAATTTACCACTCTTTAATCCCACCTCTATAACCGCCTCTGGTGTTCCTATAGTCACATTTACTTGTGTAGTTTCCTGTACTGTTGGAGCTATTATCAACCCATTCCAGTTGCTCTCTCCTTTAATCTTAGTTCCTTGCGGTATTTCAACTTTGATGTCTGATCCAGCAGTTGCTGATTTTCTTGTGAAAGTTAAACTTGCATTTGAAGCTAGCTGTAATTCTTTTGTAGCTTCATTGACTAAACTTTTGACATTCAATGTAACTGATTCTTTTTGATTAACAGTTGCAGGAATTTCAATCTCAGCAACACTTGCTATGTTTGTATTATCTACAACAACCTCTTCCTCTCCAACATTAACAGCAACTTTGTTAGCTACTGCAACTGCAGGAGGCACTTTCTTCTTAACTGTTAAAACAAATGATTTTGTAACGCTCTTTCCTGATTTGCTTAATGTGGCAGTTAATGTAACTTGTTTATCTTCTACTGAACCCCTAAACACAGTTCCATTTAATGCTGTGATATTAACATTGCTTGATACCCATCCTACTGCAACTCCAGGATGTCCTGTTAAGCTTGAAACTAAAACTAAATCTCCCAAAACACTTTCTCTTGAAGGATTTCCATTTAACAACAAGGCTTCAGTTAAGGCTAATTTGGCATTATTGACTGCTACTTCATTCAAATCAACTGTGCCTATAACCACAAAAGTAAACTGCTCTGTTTTGCTTACCGCACCTTTAGATACAGTAGCTGTTAAAGTAATAGGAGTATCAAAATTAGGCCTCATTACGCTTCCTGCT
>JAGVZJ010000008.1 GCA_018302725.1 Candidatus Woesearchaeota archaeon
ATTATGGAATCCTCCTTTAGCAACCTTAAGACCGTAGCTTTTTAGCTTATCAAAAAATTCATCATCCTCGGAGTTATCTACAATTAAAATATCATAATTAGGGTAGCTTAAAGAAAACAACCCTAACAAATATTCTTCTAAACAATACTCATAATCTTTAGAAGTAGGACACCCAACTAATATCTTTGGGTATTTTCTTTTACTGTCAAATTCAAAAGCCTGCCATTCAAAAGAGTTTTTAGGAATCGTTTTCAGTTTACTATATGGCAATTTATGTTTCTCAATGAATTTTTTCCTTAATTTTTCGTAAGACTCATCCTTTTTCCCTCCAGAATAATGCTTCAACAAGAGGTCATAGGTAACAATGTTCTTGTACTTCTTAGAAACTCTCAAGCTAAAATCTGCATCATAAAAATGAAATCCCTCTAATTCCTCGTCAAAACCAATTTCAGTTGCAACTTCTCTCCTACAGGCCAAAAACAGTCCATCTAACACTACAACCTCCTCATCCTCTCTTGTAATCCCGAACCTATCCAGCTGCTCCTTTCCCTTTGCTTCATGAACAACCTGCCCCTTAACAAAAGGCCTTTTAACAGAATACCAAATTCCATTTTCAGGTATAAACGATGATCCAGCAACACCCAAAACCCCAATTTCTTTATCTTTTAGCTTTTCAATGAGTATCTTTCCCCAGCTGTCAGTCAGAAACCTAACATCTTCATGTATAAAACAAATATAAGGAAACTTAGCCTTTTTTAACCCTTCATTATAAACTTTTGTTATTCCTCTCCTCAAGGAATTGTCTATTCCAATGAATTCAAAATCGCAGCCTATTGAATTTTTTATGTTCTCAGATAGCTCATCTAACAGCCTTTTGTTTCTAGAACACACAACAATACTTATCATTGATTCCCCACCTTCCTCCACTCCCACTCCCTTTTTTTTATTAGATGCTTGCACATAGCACCAGTATCTGCATATACTTTATAGCCTAAATCTCTGGCATCTTTACACAGCCAATAATCATCCCAATTGGTATTTTCTTTAACATGCCTAAACTTAATCTTCTCCAAGATTTCACGGCTAAGCATGATACTGCCTCCTCCAACAAGCATCGCTTCGATAAGTCTCTCTGGCTTTAATTCTTCCATTCTCAAGTATCTGACTTTATCTGGATGGAGGGGATGGCTAATCCAGACAATGGGGGTGACAATAGTAGCTTTTCCCCCTCCGATGTTAGCTATATTATTCTTAGTAGGATTAAACCCTTCCTTGTGAGGGTATCCAAGATATACTCCAGCAACAAAATCTTTTTTAGTAGCCAAAAGTCGGGTTATAATGTCCCTTGGAACTATAACATCCTGATCCAGAGAAAAGAAATAATCATACCCCCCATTCAACATCTTCTCCCTAATTAGATTCTTACATTTTACAACCTTCAACCTTATAATTTCAATATCGGAATATTTTCTAACAATTTTTAGTTCAGGATATTTCTCCTTAAGAAATTTATAGAAATCTTCTTTCGGGGAGTTCTCAACAAATAAAGTATCAAAATTAGGGTAGTCTACCTTCTTGAGGGCCTCAACAAATTCTTCTATTGCATATGCATGCATATCAGATACAGGAACCCCTATCAAAACTTTTGGTTTCATTTCAAAGAGCGCCGCGACCCGGATTCGAACCGGGATATCCCGAAGGAAACAGGCTCTCAAGGCCTGCGCAATACCAAGTTATGCGATCGCGGCTTAACAAAGAAAATCATCAGGGCAGTATATAAAACTTATTAAAGAACAGTAAGTACCGAATATAACAGCCTTTCAGAAGATTTAATTAGGTTTACATAACTGTCTCCCTGAACAATAATACAATCACCCTCAGCATAAATACTATTTTCATCTTCCAGTCTTAAGTTTATTACAACCACCCCATCTTTCGCATCTTCACAAGTTTTAACTGAATAATCTATGTCAGTAGTCTCTGTAAATGCACCCTCTGTAGGGATCTTGAAAACACCAAAATCAGCAGTTCCTATCACACTAGCGATCTCTATAGCACCTATAGATGCATCTGCTTTCAGATTTGGGTCTAATGTAATATACACCCCTCTAGCATTTAGCACTTTCTTCCCTACTCCTTCCTGAATTGGGATAAACTCAACATCACGAGGAAGGTTTCTAAATGGGATCTGATACAAATGCTCTACCCCATACCTCTCTGCATAAACTTGTAACTCATACAAGTCTACATCTCCTGCTTTAGTCTCTAGAAATGTAAATTCTGACCCTTTAGGTGACTCATAGATATGCCTTCCTGTCAAAACCCCCCTGTCATAAGTCAAAGAAGCAAAAATTATAAACGCAATTAGTATAGCAATTAACACCCCTATTAGAATATTCACTCTCTTGCTGTTTTCTATCTTAATCCCACCAGTCCAAGATTTAGTTTATCAACTGCTTTAGCCATCCCTTCCTTATCTCCTTCAATAACAACACATTTATCTTCTTTATATATTTTGTTCTCTTCCGAGACTTTTAAGTATACTGCATCTTCTACGCAGTTTTTTATTGGTGTTTGCTCAGGGCATCCTTCTTCTCTGTCACATGCATCAACAACTGCTCTGCTAGTTGATTGCAAAGTGTAAGCAAGTTTCTGCATGTTATAACTGAGATAAGGATCCTCTTCATTTGGGTCAGAAATAATATAAACCTTACTACCAAAATTAAAAGCTGGAATTTCAGCATCTAATTGCTCAGGAGAGTTATCAAACACAAACTGAACATTATTTATTGAAGTAACCCACCTTCCATCCTGGGTAGTTAAAAACTCCTGTCCTTTATACTTCACACTACCCCCTTGCGTATTAGATGGCTCTTTAAAACTAAAAATAAATCCTACTGTACTTGAAGCCATAATCACTATAATAAACAAAGCCATCCATTGGGATTTTTTCATGTTACTGTATAAAAAGAATTCGTTTAAAAAGGTTTTCTAAAATAAAAAGAAAAAAAGAAAGGCTTACGCCTTTATGCTACCGATGCAACTACTGTTGGGTTTGAAGTTGTTCCCTTAACGGTTACTTCTGCGCCCTTCAAGTTACTTGCATATGCTGAGTAATCTCTCAACACTCTGGAAGCTCTTACTGTGTCTCCTGCTTCATAACCAGCGACAATCATAGCTACCTTGTTTCCATTGTCCTTTAAGCTGATTATAGCTTCTCCAGAACTAATTCCAGAGTCAGCTCCGTATGCAGGATATACCAATCCTAGGAACTCAGCGCTTAGCCTATTAACTGCAGGTCCACCAACTAAGATTAAGTTGTCTGCAGCCTTGTTAGACACTTCTGTATCCAACACAGGTGATAGTGCTTTGTCCACAGCAGCCATAACTACATCTCCACCACTGCTTCCGCCTGATACTACAGCAGATTCTCCCTTAATTACTACATTAGCCTGCATGAAGTCCGAAGGTATTCCAAACTCTACCTTATCACCAGCACCCTTAGTCTTAGGGGTCTCGATAATAATTCCGTATCTTGACCTATGGTCTTCATCCTTTGTACCAATTGCTGTGGATTCCCATAACACTTCATTAGCCTCTTCAGATGACGCACTAATACCCAATGAGACCAATGTACCATTTGCATGAGCACCAGTGCTGTTGGAGAATGTCCAGTTAGTCCATAAAGTATCTGCTCCAGCAGGTGACATATCTGTGTCAGCTGGCTCTATCACTAGCTCAATATTATTAGGGAAACTATCCCCTGCGCCATCTCCAGCACTCCTACCTCTTCTAGAGGCATTAAATACAATAGCTGTTCCAGTTGTTCCTCTAATCTTATCATTATCAATATATGCAAAGTTTGTGGTATTCAAGGCATTAGACAACCATCCTGCTAACTGGGTAAGTCCATTACTATCTTCATAATAAATAGGATATGAAGATGAATTAAATGCACCTATCCATATCTTATCTGTTTTAGGGTCATTGGTACCTGTACCATTCTTTACAAATCCAGCACCATCCAGGTCAACTGCTAATGTATCTTTCTTGTTTGAAGATATCAATATAGCAGCTTCTCCAGATTGCCTGCCTATAACCCCTGCTTCACTAGACTCTGAATCAAATCCAGTATCCCTCTCTAATGTCAAGATCAAGTTATCTTCATCCTTAGTAGTCAAGCTATCAAAACATACACTAACATAGTTATTAGGGAAGCTTATACACTCACCTGCTGCTGGAGGGTCATCTTTGAAATCATTTAATGCAAAGTCATTCTGCAATGCCAATACTGGTCCAGTAGTTCCCCAGCTTATACCATTTGTAGCTGTATTTGTATAAGATGTTGTTCCGATTGTATTCATATTTTTAACAACCCATTTCCAACAGTCTGGGTCAGTATAGTCTTCATTCTTACATACATCATCTCCGCCAAAATACTTTCCACTATCCTGAATTGTATCTACAGCATCAGTCCCAACAACCAAATTAGCAGAACTTTTTGTCTGGTCATTTGAATCATAGAACTGGTCTGAATTTTTAACCTCTATACCATTGATAGTTGATGTCTGTCCATCAGATAAAATCTTGGAAACTCCATCAACGTCAACTGCTACATCACTACCAGATCCTACCTTACTTAAAGTAACTGTCTTGCCATTTACCTCAACACTTTCTCCAGAGTTTAATAAATACTCTGTACCAACACTAGCAGTTACCTTTGTTGCAGAATCTACTGAAGTAATATCTAGTTTCTGACCCAGAAAATTAATTTCTAAGGAATCACTAGACGATGTTTTGTTAACTTGTATAGATTCATCAAATCTGTATAGGTAAACTAAGGCACCTTTTTCAAATTCCATTCTAATTTCAGAGCCATAGTCATCATCTGAGCTAGACAAACTTGTTTGGATACTTACATTTTTATTCAAGTTCAATAACACTTCCTCGCTTGTATCGTAGTTTGTACTTTGGAATGTTATTTCTCCATCAAACAAACTTTCAATGTCATCATCTGTTAAAACAGAGTCAAACTGATTTACAGCAGCTAAGTTGCTAGTTAATGGAATATCCTCAGATTGTCCACCAGTAACACTAACAGTTGCTGTTTCACTTGAACTTCCAACTGAAACAGATGCCAATCCAGATGCTATGTCTAAAGCACCAGATGTATCTCTTGCAGCTCCTTCTCCAGAAGCTCCAGATCCCAGAACCAATAAATAATCAAACTTCTTGGTTCCCACATTAACAAACGGTGCAGGATATTCATTTAAATCAGCTGCTAATGCTCCAGTAAAAGAAGCACCTAGCATTGCTACACCTGTAGAAATAGCGGCTAGTTTTTTAACCATACCTTTTAGTTTTTGCATGTAACACACCTCCATATGTGTTTCCCTTGAGCGGGATATTTATATGTTATTTTTTGTTATCTATTTCAATGCTCATTCTCTTTATAAACTTTTCTTTACTCAAAGCTATAATTTTGCCTTTATTCTCGAGAATTCAGGCTTTCCAGGCGTTCTAAAGGCAAAATACCTGACTAAATTTGCACCTTTTTCAGTTCATTCTTCAGTGGTTATTTCCTGCATAAATCCACTTTAACTCTCACACTTCTAGATAAAGGCTGGGGGGCAGAGCTAAACTTGTTTAAACACCCTTCAGAATCCCCTATTTTGACAGGATTACTACTCTCTACATTAAATTCATATATTATATTAGGCTCTAAAACAGAATTAATCATCTCCTCAATCTCCTTTCCCAGTTCCTCGCATGTTCCAGGACACTCTGGGCTATCAAACTCACAGTTAATAATTTCCTCTTTTACACTTACCCCCTCACATCTGCTATACCCCAAAACAGAGTTCCTAAGACTGTCTGCCTTTAAACTCAATAAACCATCATCTTTTTCCTCCCCTTCCTTTAGGATAAACGGCAGAGCAATCACCATTAACAAAACTATCAAAACTACAACCATCACCAATCCAATTGATTCTATCTGCCCCTTATCCATATGTAGTTATGGTAAGAATACCTAACTTCACCTCTTTTGTCAAAGGAAAGTACAAAGAAACAGGAATAGAAATCACATTTTTGTTTCCTCCCTGCCTGACTTGGCTGTATAAGAGATAAGAATTGCAGTTAGGGTAAGTCTCTCCATTACAAGAAGCTTCCGCAACCTGAGGATAAGCCTGTTTAATCTCTATTGTCCTAAACCCTTGTTCGTTTAACTCTAGATCCAGTATCTTTAATGTGTCTACAGCTTCTTTCTCATCCCCTAACTCAGAGTACTGCAGAAGTGGGGAGTCTGGCAGGTTGCTTAACAAACTAATACTCCTACCTTCCTCCGACTCTGCCCTTATATTTTCAGCAGAAGAGAGGTTATACCTATACACCCCAAACAAAGCTATAACAAAAATTATTGCAAAGATAAAAATCACAATTATCGATTCATGAATTTGTGATTGAGCCTTCTTCATCTAAAACACCAACGGGCAGTTTTTATCCAACAATACTTCATTTTGTCTTTCTAGCACCTTTGTAGCATCTACCAAATCTCTTCCTCCAGATTTTTCCATCTTTTGGAGGCTTAAACGTATATCATTATAATTGCAGCTTACAGGGAGGTGGTCAATCTTGCCATTGAGCGCTCCTATAACCTCTCTCATTTCTTCCCCAGATTTATTAAACAAACATCCAGATTTTTCTCTGGCAACTATTGCCCCATAAAGCATAGCCTTGTTGTAATAGTCTACACTCCCCCCTCCTTTGAAGAATACCTTTCCACTTTCCTCAGTTTCAGGTATTACATAAATGTCTGCATCTTCTTTCTTGTTAAAGTATACTCTTACCTGGTTTCCTGGATTGTTAGTTATCTCTACATTGTCCGGGAAATATTCTTTGAACTCTTTTCCCAACCCTCTTACCATTCTTTCATTACTATTCTCATATACCAGAGAGTAAGTATCCTCCTTTTCTATGATATAAAAAAAGTTAGAGATCCTAAATGGCAGGTTATGGGGGGTAAACCCTATCAGAACATCATCTTTTAAGTCCCCATTAGAGAAAATTAGGTTGTTAGTTTCTAAACTCTTCCTATTTATCACAAGTCTTTCACCAAAGCTATCGCACAGAGCATTCATCGTAACAGGAAGGTTGAGTGAAGTAGAAGTCTGGAACTGGGCTCCTTGCAGACTTGAGAAAGATTCTTCTAAGTTATTCAAAACTCTTATTGTAGTCTTCTCTTCCTGCAAATCCTTGAATCTTAACCCAAAACTTATGAGGAATGCAAGAATGATCGCTCCAGCAATAATCGTAAATATCCAGTAAAATTGAATTTCAGCTTTTTTAGACATTTTTCAGTACTACCTTTGTCTCTCCTTCTACAACCCTGTTTTCCAAAACAAAGCTTGCCTGTCCATTTGTCTTTATGTTCTGGGCTTCTGCCCTTAGGTTCTCAACAACAAAACCATGATATTTGCTATCAGAAGGAACAATCATTGTCTCTCCATTAACCACCTCAAAATAGATCCTCTCAATACTTTTGGGCAACCTTAATGGTTTGTTAGAACTTTGGGCTGAAAAAGTCATAACACTCCCTTGATTTTTGCTATAGGCTTCCTCAACAGCTTTCTTAAAATCACTCTGGAACTCAGCATATATTACTTGCTCATTCAAAGAATTTAGCTTGTTTATTTGTTGAAATCCAAAAATAAAAACCAACCCCGCAACTATGACAATAATAATGTATATGAAAGGTTCATAAGAAACTCCTCTTTTTTCCATAATCTTTTACTTTTTATGTATCTTAAATAGTTTATGGAATAATTGTATAACTAGGACTTACTCTATTTGTTCTTTTGTCCATGCATTTAACATAATATGTCTTTCCTTCATCCAATGTTACCTGATGCTGCAGGTCACTGCTGCTTGCCATCTTTTGAGAACTCTCATAATTAAACTCTTTAATTTCAGTTGAGAACCCGCATACAGACGGCTGGTCCATCCTTATTATTAAAGCTCCACCGCTGGTATAAACTCTTGTTAGTACCGGAAATGCTCTGCTGTTAACTTCTAATCTTATAGTCTCCTCATCCTCCTTAAATCCATCATTGCATGTAATAGTAATGCTATGTATTCCCTCTGATAAGCTTATATTAGCATCATGGATGGTTTCAGTGGATAATACTTTTTTGCTAAACCTAATCCCTGTCCCATAAACACAGGTTGAATTTCCATTGCCATAAACTCCACCAGTTGTTTTTACAGTGGCTGGAACTAAATTAGTATACACATTTGTATCTCTTGGAGTTATTTCAGTTATTTCTAATGCAGGAGTATCTACATTAAACGCAGCACTTGTGCTAACTTGGTTTCCAGCTTCATCAGTACATAGCACAGTCATAGTATGACCTCCCACATTATATGTTACTCCAACCTCGCTCCTTACAGCATTGGTTGAACTAAAATCTTTTTCTTCCTCACTATCCAGCTGATATGTGCATTTCGATGCAGTGCTGGTTGAGACAACTAATTTTTGAGCCGGAGTTAATATCTCTCCACTAGGGATATTATTTGAAGTAATCCCCAGTGGTTCAGTTCCAATCAGTTTAAACTCAAATCCCTGATCCATAGTATTTTGTCTTGGAGATGAATCCCTGCATCTAAAATAATAAGTGTTTTCTTGTCCAGAAGTTATGTCTTTTAATGTTGTAGAACATCTGAATCCGCCCTGTGTGATATCCTCCTCTCTTTCACAGCTAAACATATTTTCTGCAGGCATATCCTCAAAATTTATATCATTATTTTTACTATACCTACATTGCTGCACTCCAGTCTTATCACCAACATACATGAAGAATTCTACTTCATTCACATTAGCAGGAAGGTATGCCCCGCTATTCACCATGGTGCTGACAATAAGCGGCTTGCTTATATCAGGAGCCTCTTTCAATTTAAAGTTAACAAAGTAATCAGCACCCATCACATTTCCAGCTTTGTCTTTACATTTTATATAACCATTACATGAATCACCCTCCCTGCACCTTTCTATAGTTTGTAAAGAAGCATTTCTAATATCAAACAAGAAATAGTGTTCTCTATCAAAGTAACCCGCATCAAGGAGAGTTCCAGAATCAAAGCTTTTTCCAGGGGTTGAAAATACCTTACACTGCGAAATTTCATCCAAATCAAACTTAATTGCTAAGGTAGAGAATGTAGGAACCTCTCCTGCTACCTTGCAACCCTGGTTACTGCTTTCAACATCATACTTCCCCTTTGTACCTAAATCTATAGCCTGGCATCTTTCAACAATAGGGGCAGATCTATCATCTGACTTAACTTCTATGCACTTTTGTTCTTGTTTCAAATATTGGCAATCCTGTCCTAAAGATTCACAATAGTATGCAGAACATGGCATTAGCTTATCATTACATAAGTCACATCTTACCCCTCCTTCTGGAGCAGTATAAACATTACACGTTCCACCAGATGCTTTAAATCCACCAATTGTTCCTCCTATCACCCCCCCAACAATCATAGCTATAACTATTGGGGCAATCGCATTAACTCTCTCTGAACTAAAAACAAAATAACCCAGAGTCCCACCGATCATAACTCCTGGAAAACCAGCTATACTCCCAACACTTCCTCCGACAACAACCCCATAAGGCGCATCACCGATGTACGTGCTTAAAGGAGTTGCATAAAACACAAAAGTAGAGATTAGAATAATCAAAAATACAGATAGACCTTTTTTTAATATTTTATTCATTCTGTTTTTCAGCAGTATAAATAACCTCTGCTCCTTCTGCATCGTTACCAGTAATATAATATGCTTCACCATTTTGATAGACTTTCTTTCCATCACTTTCCCCTAAAGCACGTCCTAGTTGATTAGTTATAACCCCTGCAGCAACCTGTTTAGCCACGAATGTCCCAGTCTTTCCTAATGAAATTTTTACACTTTTTGCTAGAGGTACGTTGTACTCACCAAGACTCAAAATGGCTTAATATTGCCTTTAAATAACCTGGACCAAAATGATAAGCTCCAGCAGCACTAATCGCTCCAATAACTCCGCCTCCAACAATTCCTCCCAGTGTAGAAACTCCTTCATCAAAGTTTCCGCAATCTCCCATATATGTACACTCTAATTTATCACAAGAATTGGAACCTTTTCCACATATCCCGCATGTATTTTCAAAGGTGTGCTTACTGCTTGGAACATTTCCTAAATCTCCAACAAAATCAATTCCAGGAGGATATTTTGGCCAGCACTCATTAACCCCTTCTTTGTTATATACACACTGGCTTTTTTCAGAATCAGTAGAGCCTCCTAATTTTAAGCATTCTTTCTC
>JAGVZJ010000009.1 GCA_018302725.1 Candidatus Woesearchaeota archaeon
AGTAACTGCATATTATATAACAAAGAGACTAAATTATGATAAGCTCAAATTCCTATTCTTTAACTACAACCAAAGGTCATTAAAGGAAGAGGAAGTTTCCGTGACTAAAACAGCCAGAATCTTAAATGCTGAGCTTAAAAAAGTAAACATCCCTTGGTTAGGGGAAATAAGCACGGCTGTTTTAAACAAAGACAAGGAAATCCCGGAAACTACAAAAAAAGACCTAGAAGAGGAAAACAAAGACCTGATGCCCTGGTGGGTCCCTTGCAGAAATTCTGTTTTTTTAATTAACGCTTTAGCATATGCAGAATCTGAATTCATTAAATCAAAAGAAAAATACGATATTTTCATTGGATTAATCAATGAAGGCAGAGTTCATATGAAAGATACAACAAAAGAGTTTGTAGAATCAATAAACAATTTACAAAAACATGCAACAAATAATGGAAATTTTAAAATAAATAAACAATTTACAAAAACATGCAACAAATAATGGAAATTTTAAAATATTTGCTCCTTTAATAGACAAAGATAAAACAGAAATAATAAAGTTAGGAAAAGAACTTAATGTTCCATTTGAATTAACTTACTCTTGTTATATTGAAAATGGCCCTTGCGGCAAATGCTTAAATTGTATGTTGAGAAAAAAAGCTTTTTACTGGGCAGGGATTGAAGACACTACTTTTTACAAGCAACAACCTAATTAATAAGATATAACTTTGATGCCTTTTATTCTCTCAAAATGCTTTTTATTCCTTGTTATTATTCTCTCACAGCCGTTTGCAAGCATAATTGAAGCTATAAAACAATCATTTTCTTCAATTAAATTTCCATCTTTTATCAGCACAGACAATATTTTGGCTGATTTAACCCCCCACCCATTACTGCTGGCTACATGGATAGAATTGAAAAAGCCAATAGCAATTGCCTCTTCTCTTTCATAATTTTCTTTTGTATAAATTCCAATAAAAATCTCAAAAACATTAACTTCGGTTGTAAATACTTCCTCTGTATTTTTTTTCATAAATTCTATAGCTTCTTTTCTTTCTTTCAGAAAATCAATAATAAAACTGGTATCAAGACAAATCATTTTTCTCCAGTTTTTTCAATAAATCTCTTGTAGACCTTCTCCTTATAAGATCTATTCTCTTCTCCATGTCTTTAACTTCATCTTCCTTCAAATGTTTCCATGCACCTGCAAATCGCATTATATCTTTCTTTTCTCCAGTTATTCTTCTAATCACTCCAGAAAAGCTTTCATTCTTATGTTTCCTGTTTAAAAGAATCTTGTATGCATCTTCCATTATTGTTATTGTTTTAGTTGCCATACACATACACATACACATACACATATTTAAGCTTTTCTATATAGAAAAACCGCATTAATTGCTTAAAAAGTATTAATTTTTTAAAATTCCTCCATATACTTTCATATATCTCTTCTCAATAATATCCCACGAATAATTCTTAGCTTTCTTCTTATTATTCTCAGAAAACTTCTTAGCTAATTTTTTATTATCCAAAACTTCCAATATTTTTTTCTTTAAATTTTCAACATCCCCATAATTAACTAAAAAACCATTCTCTCCTTCTTTCAATTCATAAGGTATTCCATTAACAGGAGAAGCAACAACCGGTAATCCAGAAGCATAAGCTTCAAATAATGTCAAAGGCAGTCCTTCCCTATAACTTGGCAGAACATAAACATCCGCTGCTTGATACATTTCTGCTATTTTTTTCTTATCCCTTATAGGACCCAGTACCTGAATATTCTTCTCATTTTTAACTATCTCAATCACTCCATCTTTCATTCCTTCATCAGGCCCAATAAATAAAAAATAAACATCTTTTCTTCCTTTTAAAATTTCTAAAGCAGTCTTTGCTAATATCTCAGGTCCTTTTGTAGGATTCAATCTTCCAAAAAACAGAACCAATTTCCCATTAATCTTTAAATCTTTTTTAAAATTATTTGGAATAACTCTCTTATACAATATTGGATCCATTCCATTAGGTATTATCTCTATTTTATCCTTATCAACATATTTAGATAAAAATGTCTCAACTTCCCAGGGGGTTATTGAAACAACCTTATCAATCAAACTGAAAGACAGTTTATTTAACAATAAATCATTTACAAATAAAAAAGGCTTCAATCTTTTAGGTCTAAATGCATCTGTCCATGGGCAATGGGTAGTATGTACATGTTTGGATTTCTTAAATTTAGAAACCAAGCCTGTAATCAAAACATACAAATGGCCAGAGACATGACTATGTAAAATATCAAAATCATACTTAGGGAGTTTCCATAATAATGAAGGCCATATATGGGTAGATAAAGATAATCTAAACCAATAAGGATATCTGTGCACATTAACACCGTTTATAACTTCCTCCTTTTTCTCAATCCTTTTGTATTTATCAGAATCACAGCAGAAAACATGAACCTCATGCCCCTCCTTTACCTGCCTCTCTGCTAATTCTTGCATAACCTGCTCTACACCCCCAAACGTGGGAGAATAAAACATGTTAATATGGGCAATTTTCATAAGAAAGTTTAGTTAAAAAAATTTTTAAATTGATGCCATAACCTCAACCATCTTCTTAGCCTGGCCTACAACATTGTATTTATTCACAATCAGGATTCTCCCTTTCACACTCATCTCGTTCCTCAATCCTCCGTCCTCTATTAGTCTGTTCAGTTTTCCCTTAAAATCCTCCTTGTCCTCACACTTAAACAGCAACCCATACTCACCATTTTCTAAGACTTCTCTGGTCCCAGGTAAATCGTGAACCACCACAGGAATCCCTGATGCTAGGTACTCATACAGTTTGGTGGTTCCTACATATCTTGTTATCATACTATCAGAGTAGACAAGGATTGCAATGTCTGCTACAGACAAATAAGTATGGATAAGCCTAAAAGGTACCCATCCAGTAAAAATAAATGCATCCTGCAACTCTGTTTCTTTGACTTTTTCTTTTATAGTTGGTAAATAGCCCCCATCACCTACAATCAAAAAGAGTATATTCTTATTCTGTTCATACAACTCTTTTCCAGCCTCAACAACCATATCCAGGTTATCATGTTTTTCAATACCCCCAGTGAAGATCACAACTATCTTGTCCTTGAGGTTATACCTTGTCACAATTTCTTTATCTTTCTCTCCGGATTTAAATACCTCAGGATTAGCACCTTCATGTATCGCAATTATATTCTCTTTCTTCTTGCCTGAAAATTCTACAATTGCATCTTTAAATGCCTCGCTAACAGTAAAAACAATATCCGCATTGTTTACAACCTCCTTTTCCATTTTCCTTAACTTATTAATAACAAGGCTGTCTTTATCCATCCTCATCTTTAACCTGAATATATCATGGAAGAAATCAGTCATATCAAAAAAGAATTTTATTTCCTTCCCTTTCAATGCCTTCATTGTAGGATACCCAGACAGTAAATTATAGGCATAAACAACATCCGGCTTGACTTCCTCAATTGTTTCCTTTATTTTTCTTTTAGCAGTCAAAAAAAACATGGCATATCTGGCCATTTTAAAATTAGAAAACCTTCTTGTATCCACAGGAAACTCATAAACACTTAACTTTTCTCCATAGATCTTTCTTAATGCTTCTTCCCCAGCGCTGCCAGCACACATTAAATGCACTTCTTCGTCTCTACTAAGTAACTCTTTTATTAAATACACCAGCCTGACATGGTCAGCATCCGTGTTTGTCACAATCAAAGATTTCATAAAAGATATCACTCTCAAAAAATAATAAAAATCCTTGCATTTTGGCTTTCTTTAGCAATAAGGTTAAAAGCTTTTTCTCTATCTCTATAAACAAGAATGGCAAAAATCCTAATTACAGGGTGTGAGGGTACTTTAGGCAGGCCATTAAGGCAAGAACTGTTAAAAAGAGGTCATGAGGTATGGGGCGTTGATTTGCAACATGCTCATCATCAGCACTATTATAGGGCTGATGTAGCTAATTTTAGACAGTTAAGCAGGCCGTTTAAACATCACAAATTTGATTATGTCTACCATCTTGCAGCTGAATTCGGAAGGATTAATGGTGAGGAATACTATGACACCTTATGGAGGACTAATGCAGTTGGAATGAGGAATATCCTTGAATTGCAAAGGGAAAACGGATTCAAGCTACTTTTCGCCAGTTCTTCTGAAGTATATGGCGAACAACAGCAATTTCCAATAATGACCGAAGACATAATGGAAAAATATCCTGTTGTTCAGCATAACGATTACGCAATTACTAAATGGGTCAATGAAATGCAGATCATGAACTCAGTAAAAAGGCACAACCTCGAAACAATGAGATTAAGATTCTTTAATGCATATGGTCCTGGAGAGTTTTATCATAATTACAGAAGTGTTGTTTGTTTATTCTGTTACAGAGCCTTACACAAGCTTCCTTACCAGGTTTACAAAGGTTACAATAGGGTTTTCATGTACATAGACGATTTTATACCTACACTGGCAAACGCAGCAGACAAGTTCAAAGCAGGAGAAGTAGTAAACATAGGTGGAACAGAATACAAAAGCGTAGAAGAAATGAGCAACATAATCCTTAGCTACCTTGGTTTGGATGACTCCTTTGTAGAGTATCTGCCAGAAGACAGACACAATGTTATGAATAAAAAACCAAGTATAGACAAGGCAAAAGCTCTGTTTGGGCATAACCCTGTAATAACATTAGACGAAGGGATACCTTTGACATTAGAATGGATGAAACAGGTCTACAAAGACACAATAAAGGTTAAATAGATTTCTTATTCTTTTCTTTCTATGAAAATTATTAGTGTAGTTGGCACAAGACCCAATTTTGTCAAAATTGCTTCTTTGGTTAAAGAGTTCTCTAAGCATCCAGATATAACCAACATTCTTGTTCATACTGGCCAGCATTATGATGAAAAAATGTCTGATTCTTTTTTTAGAGAGCTGGAAATACCTGAGCCGGATATTAACCTGGGCATTGGTTCAGGAAGTCATGCTGAACAAACTGGCAGGATCATGATTGAGTTCGAAAAAGTGTTGTTAAATGAAAAGCCAGACCTAGTCTTAGTAGTTGGAGACGTAAACTCAACATTGGCGTGTGCTTTAACATCAGTAAAGTTGGGGATAAAAGTAGCCCACATAGAAGCAGGATTAAGGAGCTTTGATAGGGAAATGCCAGAAGAGATCAATAGAATTTTAACAGACCAGATATCAGACTATTTATTTACAACAGAAAAAGATGCAGAAAAAAATCTGTTAAATGAGGGGATAGCTAAAAGTAAGATCTTTTTTGTAGGAAACTTAATGATAGACACTTTGCTTATCCACAAAGAAAGAGCATCTAATCTAAAGAAACCAGATAGTAATGACTATGCTATCCTAACTTTGCATAGACCATCAAATGTTGACGATAAAGAGACTCTTTCTAACATTTTAGAAATAATAAGAGAGATCCAGTCTCAAATAAAAATAATTTGGCCAATGCATCCGAGAACAAGAAACAATTTAGAGAGATTTAATTTAAAAGAAAAATTAAAAGAAATGAAAAATGTTTCCATTTCAGATCCATTAACTTATCTCGAATTCATGAATGCTGTGATGAATTCTAAATTTGTGTTGACAGATTCAGGAGGAATCCAGGAGGAAACAACAGTTCTGAATATTCCTTGTATTACCTTAAGGGATAACACAGAAAGACCAGTAACAATAGAGCAAGGAACAAACTATCTTGCTGGTTCAAATAAAAATAGCATCTTAGAAATTATCCAAAAAGTACTAAACGGCAAAGCAAAACAATATAGGGGGATAAAATTCTGGGACGGGAAAGCAGCAGAAAGAATAGTCTCAGTGATTAAAAATGAAAAAGCTAATTAAATACTATCCTTACCTCTTGATTGTACTCTTCTCCCTGTTAATGTTTTATAAGATATTCAAACCAGGCTTTTTAATTTATTTAGATAACCCCTATCATCTTTCTGAATTCAAGTTCTATATCTCAGAAATAGTTCAGGGAACTGGCTGGATTTATGGATGGTTTCCTCACGATTTTGCCGGATTTCCTTTAGCATCATTGTACCCTCAAATAGGGTTTTGGCTTATCACACTAATGAATTTGATACTCAATATAGACCTAATTCTGTCTTATAAAATACTTGTATATTTATCTTATCTCTTACCATCAATATTCCTCTACATCTTGCTAAGAAAGTATCATAAAACAGGGGCTTTATTATTCACATTACTCTATATGGTGCTGTATCGTGATGTAGTCTTAACAGTCTTAGGGGGGATGTGGACATACTATTTTGGGTTAGGCTTCTTTATACTGTTCTTTTATTTTCTGATCAAATACTTTGAGAATCCGGATTCCTTAAAACTTGTAGCTATCCTGTCTTTAGTTCTTTCTCTTGCAATATTTTCTCATCCGTTTACAGCAATTGGGGCAGCTTTATTGTCCTTGGTATTCCTTTTCATCCACATTCTAATGAAGAGGCCAAATGTAAAAAAAATTATTTTTTCGTATGTAGCATTTTACGTTTTGTCTGCATTAACAACAGCTATATTCACATTTCAATTACTGCTTATGGGATCTTGGTCTAGGAGCTATGGATTTGGGCTAAGTGAATCAGTAATCCAGATAGTTTATAGAACTGTACTCCCTTTGTTCTTTGCAGCCTCAAAAAAATACCTTTTTTCTGATTTCATAAGTTCATTAGCCTCATTAAACATGAGCTTGTTTCTTAAAATGGCTTGGACCTTCTTTTTGTCTTCACTCCCCCAATTAATAATCTCTTTCTTCGCAATAATAGGAATGATTTACTTCTTTAAGGAAAAAAAGAAGGACTTTGTTTTAGCATCATGCTTCGTGTTTATAATCCTGGCTTTAATACTATCCAGCGGTTTCTGGCATCTTATTCCATTCTTGCACAACCTTCCGATTCTGAATGGAATCCACAGCTATAGATTTTTTATCCAGTTAGAAATAGCATTATCAATCTTTGCAGTTTATGGTCTGGCCAGATCATTAAAGAGTTGGAGTTTCCTGATTAAATACAAGAAATTAATAATGGTGGTTATAATAGCATTCTTTTTTGTAAATTTCAATTACTACATGCCTGAAGAAACACTAACAAGGACTTCTGAAAACACTCCAATCATGAAAGAAGAAATATTCCCCTTGTGGGAGTGGGTGAAAAATAATGCAGAGGGATCTAGAGAAAGAGTGATTTACCAATCATTCTGGGACAACATCTTAGATGCCGATGTCGAAGTTAACTCAATACATGCGATGTCTTCCCATTATACTGGCGTTTCCCACATTGGAGGATGGTCTGGTGCACTTCCCTATCCCTTAGAAGGAACAGTTGGTTCAACAAAAGGTAAACGATTTTTAGGAAAGACTGTTTCAACAATCTCTGACAAAGAAATTATAGAAAGGTCAAAGCTGTTAAATGCAAAATACATTGTTTCATCAGAAGATACCTTAAGATCAAGACTGCAAAGAATAAAAGAATTTGAAAAGGTTTATGAGATAGGGCACTTCACCGTATTTTTGTTAAAGGATTACGAACCTAGCTGGATTGAGCTTTCAACACCTGCAGTAAGTAGCGCTTTAACCTTTGAAAGTCAAAAAATGGAGTTTTACATAAACACCCCAGTTCAAAATGAAGCAATAATAAAGGTTTCACAACATCCTTTCTGGACAGCTTCAATAAATGGTAAGGAACTTAAACTAAAGCAGGATGAATTTGGACTGATGAAGCTGGAAATCCCCCCAGGGGAATATGTTTTAAGATTAGAATATAACGCAAAAAGGATTTCACATTTGGTTGTAAGCATCATAGGAATACTTTTAACCTTAACCTTGTTGGTAATTTCAAAATGGAAAAGAAATTAAAAGTTTCTTTGTTTGTTCCAGTGTACAATGAAGAAAAGATAATAGAGAAAAATACAGAGCAAATACTTAATGAAATAAGCAAACTACCTTACGATTTTGAATTAATCATTGTAGACGACTCTTCTACAGATGGCTCCAGTAAAATCCTGGAAAGGCTTTCTAGAACAACCCTCAATTTAATCCATCTACGGTATGAGAACGGACCAACAAGAAGGGAGAATCTTGCTCAGTCGTTTAAAAAAGCAAAAGGGGAGATAGTAGCATTTATGGATATGGATCTTGCAGCAAACCTAAAACACTTTCCAGAATTAATAAAAACAATTAAACAAGGTTATGACATTGTTACAGGAAGCAGGTATGTAAAAGGTGCAAAAACTAAAAGAAAGCTTTCTAGATGGGTTATAAGCCACTTATACAACCTGTTTGTAAGACTTTATTTTAAAACAAAAATAAGGGATCATGAGTGCGGGTTTAAAGCATTTAAAAAAAATATAATCATCCAATTAGTGGATGAAATGGGGTTTGACAAAACTTTAAAGAGGAGTGTCGCGTGGGATACTGAGATGCTGGTAAGAGCATTAAGGCACAGCTATACAATTAGAGAAATACCCATAATCTGGAATGAAGGAAAAAAATCAGAATTGCATTTTAGCAGAGATTCCAAGCTCCTCCTCTACCTCCTAAGATTGAAAAAAAGACTCAAAAACAAATATATTTAAAACAAATTCCTTTAAGACTTTAAATGGAAGAATCAGGTCATTTAAGGAGGATATTCTCAGGAGCATTAATCATTTTGATAGGCACATTTATCTCAAAACTCTTGTCTTACGGTTACAGGGTCATAGTTGGTAGGATTGGAACAGAGCAATATGGTCTTCTATCACTGGGATTAGCAATTTCAGGAAGCTTGATTGTTATTTCCACTTTAGGGTTAAATATTGGTGTACAAAGGTATGTTTCTTACTACAAGGGCAAAATGGATAATGCAAGAATAAAAGGAGTGATTACCTCCTCACTTAAGATACTCCTCCCTTTAAGCCTTTTATTTGGAGCCCTGTTATTTGCTTTATCAGACTTTGTTTCAGTAAGATTTTTTCATAATGAAGGTCTTTCTCTCATATTAAAGATACTTGCTGTTTCAATACCATTAACCGTCCTTGGTGATGTCTTTTTGAACACTATAAGGGCATTCCAGAAAGTGAAATATGAGGTGTTTACAAAAAACATCGGAGAAAGCTCTATTAAGTTCATATTAACTTTTATTTTTGTCTATCTGGGCTTTGGAGTTGTCGGAGCAAGCATAGCCTATGTAATAGCAGTGTTTTTCACATTTTTATTGTCATTAATCTTTGTAGAAAAAAAGATTTTTCCAATATTCAGAACAAAAGTAATCTCTATCAAGTCAAATAAAGAGCTTGTTATGTATTCTATCCCTCTAGTCCTCAATACTTTTGTTTTTTTAGTCATCTTATGGACAGATACAATCATGCTGGGCTATTTCAAAAACGCTTCAGATGTAGGGATCTACAATGCAGCCTTGCCAACAGCACAATTAATGCTTGTTATACCAAATGCTTTAGTTGTTTTATTCCTCCCAATCTTAAGTGAGTTATATGCTCAGGAAAAAACACACATGTTCAGCTCTTTGTATAAAACCCTCACTAAATGGATATTTGGAATTAATTTAGCTCTCTTAATAATATTTGCAGCTTTCTCAAGGGAAATTTTAACAATTCTTTTTGGAAAAGAATACTCTGCGGGTTCAGGAGTCTTAGTCTTGGTCTCAGTTTGTTATTTCATCTTTTACTTATTCCTGACTTCAAACAGAATTCTTCTGGCCCTAGAAAAGACAAAATCAGTGTTTTATATTACTTTAATAGGAGCAGTATCCAACTTTATTTTTAACCTAATATTAATCCCTTCCTATGGAATAATGGGCGCTGCAATTGGAACTGGTGCTTCTTTAGTGATTATGGCTCTTATCCTATTAATCTACACTAAAAGGATAATAAATGTAACACCATTCAAGAAAAACTATATCAAGATTTTAATATCTGGAATACTGGCCTTTTTAATAGTATATTGGTTGAAAAGTTTATTCTCTCCAGAATCATTAATCAGGTTAATTGTCGCTTCTCTGGCTTCTTTACTGATTTACCTGGCAATTCTGTTTATTCTTGGCTCATTTGAAAAAGAAGACAAAGAAATGCTCAGGTCTATTTATTTCAAGTCCAGATAGTAACTGTCTTAAACCTTTTCAAATTAAAACGTATATGGAAGAAGAACTATATGAAAAAATCTGGGGAAGAAAAAAAGAAAACCAAGTAA
>JAGVZJ010000010.1 GCA_018302725.1 Candidatus Woesearchaeota archaeon
TACCAGAAAAAAATTAAATTTTATTCCTTGTTTTTAAAAATCTCTCTGCAAATCATTAAATTATTAAAAAAATGATTACACATAACACCTATTTCACGAAAACAATGCGGGAAATAGTATTTGTTAACATATAATTTTGACATTGAGAATACTTAAAAGTAAAAGCATAAGCCCCCCTGTAATGAATAGGATAATAAGGCTTGTTGAAGAATTAAGGCTAAGAAAGTATTCTGAAAAGACCGTTGAAAAATACTGTAAAGTTATAGAAAAATTTTTGGATTCTGGAAAACCTCCAAAAGATTTCTTAATGTCCTACTCCAATAAAAGCAGGTCTATGATAAGAGGAGTATACTTTGCTTTAAGATTTTATTACCTTAATGTTTTAAATGAAAATTTTGATGAAAGGATACCTTTAACTAAAAATAGCCTAAAATTGCCAATTGTTTTGAACAGAAAAGAGGTAGATACTATGTTTGAAGTAACAAAGAACCAGAAACACAGGCTAGTTCTTGCTTTACTGTATTATGCTGGACTAAGATTGAATGAAGTGAGGAATCTAAAAGGGGAGGATCTTGATTTTGATAGGGATTTGATTCACATAAAAAAGGCGAAAGGGGACAAAGAGAGAATTGTATTTTTACATGAAAAAATAAAACAGGTTGCAAGGGAAAATGGATTAAAGGAGGAAGGATTTATTCTCAATTCTGAAAGAGGAGGCAGATATAGCGAGAGGTCGGTACAGGAAATAGTGAAAAATGCTGCAAGGAAATCTAAGATAGGAAAAAGGATTACCCCTCACAGTTTAAGGCACTCTTTTGCAACACATTTATTAGAGAGGGGAGTAGACATAAGATATATTCAAAGCCTATTGGGGCATAAGAACTTACAGACTACTCAGATTTATACGCATGTAGCAAATAAAGATATCAAAAATCTGAAAAATGTCCTTTAGAAATATTTATAATACAACAGCCTTAATTTATTCTTATGTGCTATGAAAAATTTGTAAGGCCTATACTTTTCAAGATAGATCCTGAAAGGATTCATGATATTGCCTTATTTTGGGGAGGGGTATTTGGGAAATTCTGGCTAACAAGGAAGGTCATTAGAAGTTTATATTACTATAAGAATGAGAAGCTAAACATAAGTATTAATGGTATAAACTTTGATAATCCTGTGGGATTGGCTGCTGGGTTTGATAAAAATGCGGTGTTAATGAATGTTCTTCCTGATCTGGGATTTGGATTTGAGGAAGTCGGAAGCATTACCGGAGAGAAATGCGAGGGAAATGCTAAACCAAGAATATTCAGGTTGCCGAAAGACCAGGCTTTGGCAGTTAATTATGGGTTATGTAATCTTGGCGCAGAGACTATATCTAAGAGGTTATCCAACAGAAAATTCAGATTTCCCTTAGGGATTAACATTGCAAGAGCTAATAATGAAGATATTGTCATGGATGTAGATAAGGGAATTGAAGATTACATTAAAGCTTACAATTTTATGAAGGACATTGGAGATTTTATTGTTATCAATATAAGCTGCCCGAACACCCCTGATAAAAGAGCTTTTTCTCTTCCTTCTAACTTTAGCAGATTAATGGGTGAGTTTAACAAATTCAAAATAACTAAACCTTGTTTTATTAAATTAAAACCAGACTATCCAAAAAGAGAGCTGGATGAATTAATAGAGATTTCATATAAGTATAAATTTATTACAGGATTTGTGATAAGCAATTTGACTAAAGACAGGAAAGGATTAAAGAGCAGTGATAAAGAGCTAGAGAATGTTGAAGGATCTATAAGTGGAATGCCTATAAAAGAAAGAAGCGATGAGATAATAAAATATGTTTACAGAAAAACCAAGGGAAAGAAGGTTATAATAGGTGTTGGGGGAATATTCAATGCAGAGGATGCCTACAGAAAAATAAGGAACGGTGCAAGTTTAGTCCAGCTGATAACTGGAATGATATACAAGGGACCAAAAATAGTAAAGGATATAAACAAGGGATTAGTTAATTTGTTAGAAAAAGATAATTTTAAAAGCATAAAAGAGGCGATAGGAGTAGATGTCTAAAAAAAAGAAGGTGTTTGGGTTAAGAAGAGAACTAGGAATTTTTCAGGTTACTATTGCAGGCGTAGGCATTATTCTTGGGGCAGGCATCTATGCATTATTAGGTGTTGCGGCTGGAACATCTGGAAATGCGACATGGCTGGCTTTTTTGATTTCTGCTTTAATTGCCTTGTTTACCGGATTAAGTTATGCTGAATTATCTTCTATTTTTAAAGGAGACTCTGGCGAGTATGATTATATAAAATATGCCCTAAGCAAATGGTATGCTTTTCTTATAGGACTGAGTATGATTGCTGCCGGGTTTATTAGCGCTGCTGCGGTTGCTTTAGGATTTGCAGGATACTTTACGCAGTTAGTTTCTATGCCACTTATTGTTGTTGCTTTATTATTAGTAATTTTAATGACTTTAATCAACTTTGTAGGAATAAAAGAAACAAGCTGGTTTAACACTGTTTCAACATTTATAGAGTTTGGGGGATTAGTAATTATAATCTTTTTAGGACTTAAAAATTTTGGAAGTGTAAATTATTTTGATATGCCCCAGGGAATTACAGGGGTGTTTAGTTCTGCTGCTTTAGTATTTTTTGCTTATATGGGGTTTGAAAGTATTGTTAAGCTTGGGGAGGAGACTAAAGATCCTGCTAAAGTTATTCCGAGAAGTTTGCTATATTCTGTTGTAATTACAGCAGTCTTGTATGTTTTAGTTGCCCTGGCTGCTGTCAGCATTATTGGATGGGAAGAGCTAAATGCCAGCAGTGCGCCTCTTGCAACTGTTGCTGCTGCTGTTTTAGGAAGCAAGGCCTTTATTCTTTTGGGAATAATTGCATTGTTTTCAACTTCAAATACAGTATTAATCACAATGGTGGCCACTTCAAGATTAGCTTATGGAATGGCCAAGGAAAAATCACTGCCTAAGTTTTTGTCTTTGGTTCATGAGAGAACCAGGACACCATGGGCTGCGATTTTAATAATAATGCTGCTAACTTTTTTATTCACAGTAATCGGAGATATAGAGATTGTTGCTAACCTGACTAATTTATTTTTGTTCATTACTTTTGCTTCTGTCAACTTAAGCATGATTGTACTAAGATACAAACTTAAAGATAGGAAGAGAAGTTTTAGATGCCCTGTGAATATTGGGAACTTCCCAGTTATTCCATTACTAGGCTTTTTGAGCTCCCTTGGGATGCTTGTGTTTGTGTTATTTAATCTTTTTTAGGAACTATAGGACTTTAACTTCATACTTTTGGAAGTATTTCATATTTTCTTCATTCAAATAAAGTTCAAGGAATTCTTCAATTGCCCTTATTTTTCTTGGAACTATGACAAATGTTCTTCCGTTTTCTTCCCCAAGTTTATGGCCTTTCCACTTATCTGCAAATGATTTCAGATTCTGCTTATCCTCTATCGGCGGACCCCATTTTTTCACTTTTTCACTTAAGGGGCTGGGATCAATTATGAACCAGAGCAAAACAGTATCTCCATACTCCCAGCCATAATCAATAATTGAAAACCCTTGCACTTCCACTTCTTTGACCAGAGCCTCATTTGTTTTGAGTAATTTTGCCCCTATAACATCCCTTTTTCCTTCAACAGGAATTCCTGAGACGTAAACAAGTTTGTTGTCCTCCTTTTTCTGCCCCAGAATGCTTAGATTCATGGTTTTTGATTCAAAGAAGCTATCAGTAGGATTTCTTAAAAATTCCTTTGACAATTCCACAAACTTACCATACTTCTCCTCAGACAAAGCAGCTGCTGCATTTCTTTCAGGATGAACCGGATCCACTAAGATTAAAGGACCGTGCCTCTCCTTGTTTATTTTTTTCATTGCTTCAGCCAAGTCTGGGTAATGATCCTGCACATCTATATATTTTCTTTCTGGCCAGTTAGATGAATCTTTAATCAAGTCAAAGAATGTATGGTATTTTCCAATGAGTACTTCACAGACATATCCGGAAAATCCTTTTATGAATGACTCTGCTCCGTACAATCCATTGGCTTTCATAAACTTCTTTAATAACCTTACCTGATCTGGGTTTTTAATATTCTCTTTAGCCCACCTTGTGTGAAAGGGACTCATGTCAGTTACATTTGCTGCTTGTTTTGGATCCTTAATGTCTAATACAGGGATTAATTCTATTACAAATTTTCCTCTTCTTATCTGGAAATAATCACGGGAACCATGAACTACAGTAATATTATTTAACCTTGATTTAAGGGCCTTTGAGATATCCTTGCCCTGATACTTCTCATAAGGAAACTTCACAAAAATGTCTATGTCATGGTCTCCTGACAGCCATGTATTTTTTGCAAAACTTCCTCCAAGTTCAATGGTTAAGCTTGGAATATCTTTCTTTAATTCTTCTAAGATAGATGATACTCTCCTGTTCACTATATATTTCTCCCATCTTGAAGGTGTGATCTCTTTTAGAATTTTCATGATTTTAATGTTGTTAGTAAAATTATATAAAAGTTACCACAATGAGCTTGGGATAACTAGTATGTCCTCCTTTTTTGTTTTTATCTTTATTTCCGTTATACCTAAATCAATTATCCTTCCTTTTACGCAATTTATCCTTACCTCCTGGTTCAGTCTGAATTTCTTCCTTTTTTTTGAGAAGATTCCTATGACTAAATTGCGCATATAGTCCTTAACATCAAACAGAACAATGCCCACTGCTGTTAAGATTCCCAAACCAATCAGTATGTAGATAACGATTCCTGTAATCCCTATCTGGTTAAGAGCTATTACTGCTGTAATCAGGTATATAAGATATTTTACCAAGTTTCCCATTAAATCCTCTATTTTTAATGTTAAGAAGGAGTAATCCTTGATTATCCTGTCTGTTTCAAACTCTTTTAGTATCCTTCTTGTCAAGTTCCCTAAAAACCTGGCAATTACCAACCCAAGAAAAATTATCAGCACAGCTACTACCAGATCTATTATTATTGACTGCAAAGTTGAAAAAAATGCCATGGACTATATCTCCTTGCTTGGTTTAAATAATTATCTCAATGTTTAAAAATCTAAAGATTTCTTAGATTATATGCCAGTAAATCCAGGAATAGAGTATCAGTTAGCTGAAGAGGAATTCCATAGTGCTTCCACTACAGAAGAAAAATTAAAAGCCCTACAAAAAATGTGGTCTACTGTACCGAAGCATAAATCAAGCGAGGGGCTGCAGCAGCAGATAAAGCAGAAGATTGCTAAGTACAAAGAGGCTTCTAAAAAAGAAAAAGCTTCAAGGAGAAGCGGTAGAAGCTTATCCCTGAAGAAAGATGGGAGTGCTACAATCTCTATACTGGGAGTTCCGAATTCAGGGAAATCTACTTTATTAAAAAAATTGACAAATGCTAATGTCTTAATAGCTGACTATCAGTTTAGCACTACCAAACCTGAAGTAGGAATCCTAAATTATAAAGGGGTATTATTGCAGATTATTGAGATTCCGGCAATTATTGAAAATTTTGAAAAAAGTGAAAAAGGACCTACCTATTTAGCTATTATGAGAATGTCTGATCTGTTAATCCTAATGGGAGACAGTTTGGAATTGGTGAAAAAAGAGTTGGAAGACAATGATATTTATGTTAAGCATTTAGTTGCCAGGAAGGATGAAGATGCTGAAAAATTAAAAGAGAGGATATGGAGATCTCTTGACTTAATGAAAATTTATACAAAGCAACCCAGAAAAAAGCATGATTACCCCCCTTTAGCTTTAGAAAAAGGGGCTAGTGTTAGAGATCTGGCAAATAATGTGCATAAAGATTTTGTCAGGAATTTTAAGTTTGCCCGGGTGTGGGGGAAAAGTGCTAAGTTTGAAGGACAAAGAGTCGGGATAGACCATAAGTTAAAAGATGAAGATATTGTAGAGTTCCATACTTCATAATGGAGAGATAGCCACTAGACTGCCTTCATGAAGATAAGCCATCATTATCTTTCCTGCTAATTGCTGTGGTGTTCTTGCCCCCATACTTGAGATAAACTTGCCTCCTGTTCTTATAGAGATATTCCCCCTGTGGCCTACACTGTACATGAAAATCACACTAAGATCAATTTGACTTGTTGTTCTTTCCTGACAGAACCTTGCACTTTCAATTCTGGCATATTCTCCTACTATCCTTGTGTCTACCTCCCATATTTCCTGGAGTGAAAGCGCTGCGTCATAATAAATATCCCAATCCGGAGATGCTCTTCTCTCGGTTAGGCTGTCTAACTGCTTGTGGAGTAAATGCACTGCGGTGGGATAAAGTACATATCTTCCTGACCTTAATTCTCTGTATCTAAGAACATGATTTCCCTTAACAGAAATTTGGGAGTCTAAAACTACCGCTGGCTGCTGTTTAAACACCCTTGTTAAAGTCAAGAAGGAAGTTGCAAACTGCACTAAATCTTCAATTCTTTCTGTTTCAGACATATTTTGATTCTTGCAGATTAGTTTTTATTCTTTTTGCTTTTTTAAGCAGTATATACAATATATGTGTTAAGTTTAAGTATCAGTTTTCTTTAGTTAGGTATCTATTCGGGGGGTGAAGAGAATGAAACTTGACTTGTCTGTTAAGTTTGCTGGCAGATTAAAGAGATTAGCAAACATTGATAAGAAGGAGATATACAATGTAGCTTATGAATTAGCTAAGAAACATTCTAAGTTTATTGATGGCGGGAAGTTAGATGTATATTTAACCCAGAGAAAAGAGAAGACAAGACAGATTCCTTTGTTCTATTGCAAAGCAAATTACTTCAATTCAGGCAATCAAGTAGTTGCCAGTGGAAGTGAGTATGGGATAACTCCAACTCTCAACAGAGCATTTAGCAAGATTCAAACAAGACTGGTGCAGAGAAAAGAAAAAGCAATTAACAGGGATACTATTTTTGCAAAGTACACTGACTGGGAATAAAAACTAGAAAGTGATATAAACTATTTGAAGTAGCTAAATGCATGGATGTTGAATTATTAAAAAAAGAGTATTCTAGAAAAAATGATATTATTAAGAAAAGGTTAAAGGATTTTAAAAATATCAAAGAAGATGAATGGTTTTATGAACTGTGCTTTTGCATATTAACCCCTCAAAGCTCTGCAAAGAAAGCAGATGCGGCAATTGAAGAATTAAAAGGATTGAGGTTTAAGGAGAGAAATATTAATCCTGTTCCTTATTTAATTAAAAATACAAGATTTCATAATAACAAGGGAAAATATTTATTAGAGATGAAAGAGAAATATTCAGAATTAAGAAAAGAATTGGATAAAATAAATGACGATAAAGAAAAAAGAGAATTCCTTGTTGAGAATGTTAAGGGCCTCGGATTAAAAGAAGCGAGTTTACCTTATGATGAAAAAGTTTTAATCATAATAAAAGATAGGGTAAAATTAATAGGAATAGGAGAATTATATGATAAATATCATGATTCAGCAGAGCAAATAAAGACATTTGCATTTAATCATTCTAATCTGAAATTTGAAATATGCTCTGCTACTAAGATTATGAGACATAACTATAAAAAAGATTTGTATGAGATAAAACTTACTACTGGTAGAAAGACCAAAATTACTGGAGATCATAGCGTATTTACGGTTAAAAATGGAAAGTTAATAGAAGCAGAAGTACGGAATCTTAAAGAAGGGGGGTTTATAGCAATTCCAAATTCATTAAAACATTCTGAATTTTTACCTGAAAGGTTAAATATTGTTAAAGAATTCATTGATAAAGATGTTGTGAATTCTTTTTATTTAAGAAGTAAGTCTTATGTGATGTACTTAAGAGATAATTTTCATAAACAAATACTAAGAAAGAATCAATATACTCAAAATTTTAGAGGAATTATATCTATGCATATGTTAAAAAAACTTCCAAAAGAAGCATATTCTATTAAAGTTTTGGAGAAGCATAATGTTGTTATAGGAACTAGAAGGTCTAATACTTTTCTAAAGTCTGTTATTAATCTTGACGAAGATTTTTTTTGGATTTTAGGAATATTAATGGCTGAAGCCTATATTAAAAAGAATCCTATTGAGTTTACATTGGGTTTAGAGGAACTTGATAGACATAAAAAACTTAATTTTTTGTTAAAATATGTTTTTGGAGTAAGAGTTAAATCATATAAACCAAAAAAGAAGAATGTTTACACATCTAAAGTTCATAGCAAACCTTTCTTTTATTTTATTAAATATATATTGGGTATAAAGGGAACTGCAACAACAAAGAATTTTCCAGAGGTAGTATATTCTGCTTCTAAGGATAAGATAATATCTTTTTTACAAGGATATTGGGAAGGGGATGGCTGGAAAAAATCAAAATCTTATATGAGTATATCTACTACCTCCAAAGAATTAGCTAATGGGATCTTATTAAGTTTATTAATGATTGGAGTTATTGGGAGACATTGTATAAAAAAAAGAAATAACACCCTTAATAACACAATTGATGTTAGTGGGATCATACAACCAGATGACCTTAAGAATCATAAATTTATAAATAAAACAGAAGTTGTTCCTTCTATTGGTGATCTTCTGCATAAGATTCATAAAGACTTAAAGATTATATCTAAGGTTGATGGTAAACACACATATTTATTTAATAAGGTTATGAGAAACAAACATATAAATGACCCTAGTAAAGAGGGTTTGAAAAAGATAATTTCTCTTTTAGAACCCTATGGAACGACTGATGATTTAGAGAGTTTAAAAAAAATAGCGTATTCTGATTTGTCATTCGTAAAGATTAAAGAAATTAAAAAAGAAAAATATAGTAAAAAATACGTTTATGATCTTGAAGTTAGTGACAAAGACGATAAGTATGAAAACTTTGTTGGTGGTTTTGGTGGAGTTTGCCTACATAATAGCCATTTCTTAAGAAATACTGGGCATGAAAACTTAGCGATTTTAGACAGGCATATCTTAAAGAATTTAATTAAGTTAAATGTTATAAAAGAAATACCTAAAACTTTAACTCCAAAAGCTTATCTAGATATTGAGGAAAGATTTAAAAGATTTTCGGATAAGGCTGGAATTGGGATGGATGAATTAGACTTATTATTCTGGAGCATGGAAACAGGAGAAGTGTTTAAGTAGAAATATTTTAAAAGTTATTCAAACTCTGTAAATCAAAATGAGACCTCAAGAAAGATATGACTTTCATTATTTTGAGACTATTCCTCCGCTTAGTCGTGAAAGAGAAGTAGAGCTGAGTAGGATTATAGGGAAAGCAGAGAAACCAGAGGAAACAGAAGCGTATTGGACTCTTGTTAAAGCAAATCTGCCTTTTGTGGTGAATGTTGCTAAATCTTACTTAAATAATAACAAAGGTATGACTCTTGTAGAGCTTGTAAGTGAGGGAAATGAAGGACTGATGGAGGCGGCTAAGAGGTTTGGTGGAGAGAGGGGAAATAAATTTATTTCTTATGCAGTTTGGTGGATAAGACAGAAGATAGATCTGGCACTGAAGAATCGGGATGTTGTTAGAAGACCTGCGTCTATTTATGGGACTCAAGGACATATAAAACGCCCTGTAAGTAAAAGAGAACAGGAGTTAGGCAGGTTTCTTAATGTGTATGAAATTTCAGAGTTAGTAGATTTGCCTCCTTCCAGGATC
>JAGVZJ010000039.1 GCA_018302725.1 Candidatus Woesearchaeota archaeon
CAACAGGTTTAGCTGCTTTATTAACTGCTATAAGTTGTGGAAAAAGTCCAACTGGACCAGAAATAGGAGATAGAGAAACAAGAACTAGTACCGAAATAGTTAAAATTTCTGATAGGTTTGATATTCTTGATACTGAGTATAATGAAGAAAGATCACAAGAAATTGAGGGAGTAAGGGGAGGATATCCAGCCTTTGATATAAGACCGGATACAATGTCTCTTAATGATAAAACCCATTTACTTGGTTTCTATGTCCATGGAGAAGTAGAAAGAAAAGTTGAAGAAGTTTTAGAATGGAACAGAGGGGGCTTTACAGGAAGATTACGTCAAGAAATTATCCAAACTAAAAAGGAAGATTTAGCAGGTTTCTATCAGCGATTGCAATCTGATTTAGATAATGTTTCAGAAGGCGGGGATTATTTGAGGTTTGGAGAAACTCACGTCGGAGATTTTTATAGAATGGACCTTCCTAATGTACCAGAGTCTCCTGATTTATTGAGCAGACTGGATGAAGTTAACAATTTACCTATAAATTGGGATATAGGGTTTAGACAAGTATATTTAGCTAATGGGGACCGAAGTATAGCAACTGCAGAATCGGGGGAAAGAATCATTGATGGTATGGAAATTTATCCTAGAGTGCAAGAAAATGCAGGTTATACTGGCATGGGATATGATGCCATATGGGCTATAACTGGTGATGATAGATGGCTTGATCCACAAGTTCGTTATCCTAACATGCCTAAAATAGAACTTATTCTTACAGATTCAACAGATAACTAATTCACAACATTTTTAAACTACTTTTTCTTAATTTTTTTATAGGTAGGCAACCCAACTTCGCATATTTGTGAGGAAAGTCCGTCCACTATATAACGGCTGCTTAATTCACTTAAGTCCCAGAAATGGGAGGCAACCGCTCAGAAACGGCACGGCCTTTTATTGCCTAAAATGTGGCTTAAGAAGGATTTGGCAACAAATCTGAGATAACAAGCTGAATAGATAAAAGGAAACGTTGAAACGGCGCGTCCCAGTCAGTGCAAGTCCTTGAGACGCTTAGTTAAATGTTGGGATAGGTTTTCAATGAAGCATTAAATGTGGAGAACCTAACAGAAGACGGCTTATTGCCTGCCTATATTTTTATTTTTATGAATTCTGCCATGAACTATCTTAAGAAAAAGTTTCCAGAATAATTCTTTAATATAAAATTATCTATCCCACTTAAAAATAGCAAATTTCCACTACCTTTTTATATAAGTTGCCCATATATAATATATACTACAAAATGGCAGATAACAGAATAAGCATACCCTCTAGTCAAGGTGGTCTGGTCAGATATTTTGATGATTATAAGAGCAAAATAGAATTAAGACCAGAATATGTAATTGTTGCTATAGCCTTTGTTATTATTGCCGAAATAATCTTACACAATCTATAAAATGTTTCCAGGAATCAACCCAAGACAAATGCAGGGCATGATGAAAAAGCTCGGCATTAAGCAGGAAGAAATTGAAGCTGAAGAAGTAATAATCAAAACAAAAGAAAAAAATATTGTCATAAAAGATCCTCAGGTTTCACTTATTAATATGGGGGGAAACCAAAGTTTTCAAATAACAGGAGAAGTTACAGAAGAATCTGCTATAAGTGAAGAAGATATCAAAACAGTTGCTGAAAAAGCAAAGGTTACCTTTAACAAAGCTAAAGAGGCTTTAAAAAAATCAGAGGGAGATCTAGCAGAAGCAATTTTATCATTACAGGAAAATTGATGCAAAGCTCAATAGAATCATTACATTTAGCAAATAGATACTTAAAATCAGCAGACCACATAGCATACGTCACATATCCATTAGTAAAGGATAACAAGTTGATAGTGGCTGTATTGGAAAATTTAAGCAGTGCAGTAACAAATGCAATGGATGCTCTATTGCAGCACGAAAAGATAAACAGGAGTATTAACACAATACCAGAAAGTTTTGAGCTCAGACATCAGGTATTAGCATCACTGGCAGTAAAATACAACATAAGCCCAAGTGAAGTAGGATTAATAACTGACCTGAGAAGTATGGTGCACCAACGCAAAAAAAGCGCAATGGAGTTCATAAGGAAGGATAAATACATCTTATGGGACACGTCACAAGGAAAAATAGAAGAGTTGACCATGGACCTAATGAAGGGGTACTTGATAAGAGCTAAACCTCTGATCATAAAAATAAATGGAGTATTACAAAATGTCAGAAGATTCTGAAGCTCGTGAAGAACTAAAGAGAGCTGATCACTCTATCTTTGTAACTTTGAAGTATACTAAAACATGTGATGTTATTAAAAATACTGTTCAAAGGCTTATTTATGCTTTTGATTTTGCGATCACACACGCTTTAACAGTGTTAAAAGCCAAAAAAAAGCTTAAAGAGATCCCATTAACTCCTATTTCTCGGGCAGAAATGCTCAAAAAAACTTACAGAAGAACTGAAATTACCGCCTTCATCAAATTCTATCATTTGCTAAGAAGGATCGATAGGGCAAAGTACAGTAAAAAAGAAGAATTCAGGAAAAATGTAGCATTAATTGTAACATTGGAGAACGGGGAAGTGGTTACTGTTGATATAGAAACATTATTCAGTTATTACCAAAAAACAAAAGAATTTGTGGACTACATAGAGAGTAAGTTTTAAAAGTACATAGATATTCCTAATTTTATGGGGAAAGCAATCTGCGTATCAGGTTCTAAAGGAGGGATAGGGAAAACTACTACTTCTATCAATCTTGCTTTATCATTATTTAACAAAAAAGAGAATGTAATCCTAGTAGATGCAAATTTCACTTCCCCTAATGTGGGGATTTATCTTGGACATCCTGTAACTCCGAAAAGCATTCATGAAGTTCTGAGCAATAAAATAAAAATAGAAGAAGCAATGTACTTGCATAGGTCTGGATTAAAAATAGTTCCAGGAAATATATCTTTAAGCTCTTTAGAAAATGTTAATCCTAGCAGATTAAAAACTCAGGTTTCAAGATTAAAAAAAGATTATGACTGGGTTATCATAGATAGTGCTGCTGGTTTGGGCAGAGAATCAATGTCTGCTTTAGAAGCATGTGATGAAGTTCTTGTAGTTTTGAATCCTGAATTACCGTCAGTTACAGATGCTTTAAAAACAATAAGGATAACGCAGGAGCTTAACAAAGAGATTGCAGGCATTGTGTTAACAAGAAAAAGAAAAAAATATGACATGAGCATTAAAGAGATTGAATCCATGCTCGAACTCCCTGTTATATCAGTAATCCCCGAAGATGATTATGTTAGGAAAGCTCAAAGTAGAAGAGATGCAGTTACAAACTTATTTCCAAAATCAAAAGTTTCAAAAAGTTATAACAGATTATCCTCTTACATGTTAGCGCAGTCTCCAAATTCAAGAGATACAGAATTTACATGGAGAGACATGATAAAAACAATATTTGGGTTAAAATGAATTTAAAAGATATTCAAAAACAGGTAGACGAATGGACTTCTCAATTCACACCGCAATATTGGCAGCCGCATGAGATTCTTGCAAGGCTATCTGTGAGAAAGTAGGAGAATTAGCACGTGAAATCAATCATATTTACGGCCCAAAAAAGAAAAAATCAACAGAAGAAACAAAAGAGATGGCAGATGAAATAGCAGACATAATCTTTACTTTATCCTGCCTAGCAAATTCTCAAAAAATCAGTTTGGATGAATCATGGAAAAAAATGATAGAAAAATATGAAAAAAGAGATTCTGAGAGATTCAAAAAGAAAGAATAAGTTTTTTAAACATCCTAATCATTTAATTCTACAATGATGCTTAATCCATGGGAGTTCAAGGAAGTAAAAGATTACAATAAACTAATGAAAGAGTTCGGTATAAATGATTTCTCAGAGTACAAAAAAAGACTAAAAAACACTCCATTAGAAATAAGAAGAGGATTGGTAATAGGGCACAAGGACTTTCATAAAATATATGAAAGCATAGCCAAGAAAAAAAAATTTGCGGTCCTTACTGGTTTAATGCCATCAGGAGTATTTCATCTAGGTCATATGACGGTAATAAACCAGGTAATTTACTATCAAAAACTGGGAGCAAAGATCTATCTTCTTGTGGCAGACTTGGAAGCGCAGCTTACAAGAAACATTAAAGAAGATGAAGCTAGAAAAATAGCAATCGAAGAATATCTGATAAACTATATTGCTCTTGGATTAAAAAATAAAAACTTAAATTTCTATTTCCAGACCAAAGGTCCTAAAAAAGTTCAGGAGTATATGAACTTAAGCAAACTGGCCTCAGCAAAAACAACTTTTAATGAAATAAAAACAATATACGGAGATATAACACCTCAAAAGTTTATGTCAGCTTTAACTCAAACAGCAGATATTCTCTACCCTCAACTGGAAGGAATAAAAACAACAATAACCCCCGTAGGGTTTGATCAGCACCCTCATGCATCATTTACAAGAGATATTGCTTCCAGGATGGGTTTTTCTCTTCCTGCTTTTACATTCCATAAACTACTACCAGGATTACAAGGAATAAAAACTAAAATGTCCTCAAGTAAGCCTGAATCTTACATTGCATTAACAGATGATGAAAAGACAGTAGAAACAAAAATAAAAAAATACGCTTTCTCTGGTGGCAGAGACACATTAGAAGAACACAGAAAAAAAGGAGGAAATCCAGACATAGATATTTCTTACCAATATTTAACTCTCTTTGAAGAAAATGACAAAAAGTTGGAAGAAATTTACAATAGCTATAAATCCGGTAATTTGTTGTCTGGAGAGTTAAAATCAATTTTAATAGAAAAAATTAATAGATTCTTAAAAGAGCATAGAAAGAAAAGAGAAAAAGCAAAAAAACAGATTAACATCTTTTTAAGAGAATAATTTTATTCTGCTGCTTTAATGAGCTGTATACTTGAAACTAAAGCCCAGATCCATATCCCTATCATCAATGGAAAGCCAATAATCACAACCATTAAAGGTACACTAACTAAGGCGAGTACCAGCTGTGTAATTCCTTCCCCAGTCCTACCGCCTACTATTGTTCCCAGTCCAGGCAAGACCAAGTTCAATATCAAAGCAGCTATAGCTACTGCCTGTGTAGGTCTTCCAGTAGATTTAGGTCTATTAACAGCCCTTCTACTTACTCTCATTTTTCTTCTTCTTACCATACCTATTTTCATGAAACCTAATTTATAAATTTTTATAACTGATTTAAAGTAGTTAAATATTTTCAAGAATAAACTTAAATATCCATAAAACATATCTCCTCTATGAATAAAGACTCCTGGGAAGTATTAAAAAAGGATTTAAAGAAAATTCCAATACAAGAAAGACTTTTATATTTAAGAGAGATAATAAAAAATGTTAAAGATAAAGAAGTATTAAATGAGATTGCTTTAGAACTCAAAAAAACACAGGAGACCCTTAACAATGAATCATTTCATGAAGCACAGACAACAGCAGTCTTAGTGCTGGAAGCAGTAAGGAATAAAGAGCAGGGGAGAAGTTTAGAAAAAGAAGTAGAAAAAACAGCAATCCCTGAAAATGGAGAAGCAGGTTTAAGGTATAATGCAAGTCAGGAAATAGAAAAAGCAAATATTTACGGAAGGCAGCAAGAAAGACCGTACAATACTGCAACAAGAGGGAAAGACTCATCAGTCGATATGATAAGAGAAGGGGAAAAGAGAAGAGAGGAAAGTTATAGAACAACAAAGAGTTCATTGTTAGGACAGGAGTCTACAAAAAGAAGAAAAGATGAAGATGAGGAAAAATACAGATGAAATTTGATAATGATTATTGGCATAGTCTAGACAGGCAGTATATTGAAAAGCTTGATGTCAGTGCTAAAAATGTTGGTCTCTCAACTCCTCCAATGAAGGATCAGTTAGAAGGGTTAAAAACAAGAATCTTTCAGGGGGCCAGCCAGATTGAACTTGGGTTTATGGGAAAGGCCAAAGGAAGCATGGGGCAAGGAGCTCCTACCCCTGAAATGTATGGCAGGGAAGAAAGAGAAGCAATGAGGCAACTAGCAAGATTAAATGAAGTTGAAACTTCAACTCACACCTCCCCTAATGTTCAAGGATTTGCAGGTCTAGGAGAAAGAGGCTTTAGTGAAGAAATTCGTGAACAAAACTTGATAGAAGTTAAAAGGACTATAGATTTTGCAGCAGATGTTGCAGGAGGAGGTCCTGTTGTTTTGCATACTGGAGAATTCCCAAGAGCAGTTAGTAAATTTAAGAAAGAAGGCTTTGAAGCCTATCCTGGTGAAGAAAAAAAGCAGATTCATTATCTCGTAAATGAAAAAACAGGGGAGATAAGAAGAGGGGTTAGGGAAGATGAAGAAATCTGGATACCAAAGTATAAGTACAAAGATGGAAAACCAGTTATCTTAGAGGATGAATATGGTAATCAAAAGAAAATAAAGTTGTTTGATAAAGAAGTGCCAATCTATGAGTATGAATTAGACAAGCAAGGGAACATTGAAGTAGAAAAAAAAGTGTTCTCAGACTATAAAAAACAGTTTAAAGATAGAGAAGGAAGAATAGATGAAGCTAAGGCAGCTAAAGCATTTTACGAAGAACAATTAAAAGCAGAACAGTTGCAAGCTCTTGGTCAGGCAGATGAGTATGAAAATCACTACAAAAGTGCGCTAGAAGAAAGAGAAAAAATTATAAAAAGTTTAAAGTTTTACGAAAGGTTAACAAGAGTTCCTGGGATAGACCAGGAAAAATTAAAAGAAACATTGAGAACAAGTGTCCCCTTTGTTCCGCCAGAAGAAGTTGAACCTGTCTCATTCTTGAGGGAGAGGCTTAGAGAAACAGAAAAAAGAATGAATTATGGGCAGGAAACTGCTACTGCAGGTAGAAAAAATGCTGCAAGGATTCAGGATGAAATAGCCCACACAAAGCCAATCGAAGAATATGGTGTTGAAAAATCAGCAGAAACTTTAGCAAGAGCTGGAATTTATGCATTGCAAAAAGAAAAAGAAATACACAGGCTAAAAGGAGAGAAAGAACAACCATTGTTTATAGCTCCTGAAAATATTTTTCCAGAAAATGGCTATGCCAGTCATCCTCAAGAATTAAAAGAATTAATTTTAAAGTCTAGGGAAAATATGACAGGTATATTATGGAAAGGTGATAGACCAACCAAAGAAGGAACAAGATTAGGGGTTTATTCTAAAGAAGCAGCAGAAAAGGCGGCAGCAGATCATATTAAAGCTACATTTGATATAGGACATCTAAACACCTGGAGAAAGTATTTCCAGGGAGGTGAAGAAGAATTCCACAAATGGATAAAGGAGCAAGTTGATGACTTAAATCAAAAAAAAATAATTGGACATATCCACTTAAGTGATAACTTTGGTTATTATGATGAGCACGTAGATCCTGGAGAGGGTAATGTTCCTATCCCAGAATTTATAAAGCAGATGAAAGAATCTGGCTATAAAGGAAAAATAATTGTTGAGCCAGCCCACCAGGATGTAAGAGCATGGACTAAGTTTATGAGTAATTTTGCATCTCCTGTGTACAGGACTAAATTATGGACTGAGGATGACCTGGGATTCTTTAAAGGAACAACCTACTCCCCAACCTATATTGTTGGAGGATACGCTCCCGATTCAGGAGGGGAAGAAACAGACTGGAGATTATGGAGCGGGATTAGACTAGAATAAAAACATTAATAAAGAATAATTTATAACAAATTTCGTAAGAGGTGATGAAATGGATTTTCCTGTAGACCGAAGAGATAGCAATATTGATGTTCCTAATAAAGACTTAGAAGTTGCAAGAAAATTTGCTTCCAGAGTTTACAAAGAATTTGGAAAATTCGTTTCTGGAATCATCTTGTTTGGTTCTGTGACAGATTTTAACAGAGATAAAAAAGGCGATATCGATTTGTTAATTATCATAGATGACGTCCATATAGTTTTAGCTCCTGAAATAATGGAGACTTATAAAATAATAGTAGAAAAGGCGATAGTGGACACTAGCAGTAAGATACATGTACAGACTATGAAGTTAACAAGCTTCTGGGAGTATGTAAGAGCAGGAGATCCTGTTGCAATTAACATCCTAAGGAGCGGAGTTGCTTTAATAGACACAGGATTTTTTGATCCTTTGCAGCTATTATTGATGCAGGGAAGAATCAGGCCAAGCAGGGAATCAATTTACACTTATTATAACATGAGCTTTGCTAGTTTCAACAATTCAGGAAAACATTTACTAAAAGCGATGGTTGATTTATACTGGTCTGCAATAGATGCAACTCACGCAGCATTAATGAGGATTGGGGAAGTTCCGCCAAGCCCAGAACACGCAGCAGACATGCTAAGGCAGAAGATGGTAAAGAATAAGTATCTCCATCCAAAATACGCTGTTTTAATGCACGACCTTTATTTCATTTCTAAAAGAATTTTAAAAGATGAAATCGTAGAAATCTCTGGTGCAGAGTATGATAAATACAGACAGAGAACTGAAGAATATCTAGGAATCATAAAAAAATTTATAGAAAAAAGAAAATAAAGGGATTAGACTTTAACAAGTGTTTCTGTCATTTTCCCATAAATTCCACTATAAGCAGATCTCCTCTCATGTAGATCTAGTCTCAATAAAGGATCAATTGCTTGGTCGTATAAAAGTTTAGCCTGGGTATTCTGAAACACATCAGCCAAAGATAATCCAACTTGAGCTAAATTAGCCAAGTTTAATGGACCACTTGAAATTCCTTCCAAAAAACCTGCAGCTAGCCTATCTTTTATAACTTGTAAGTTTGGTGTTCCAAGTAATATTTGGTCTACCGCTTCACCTATTGAATTTCTAGCATTATCTCTTGACATATTATTTAACCTCCTCTTTTAAGGATTTTATCTACTATTTAGTAGTAAAGGTTACTTATAAAGCTTTCTATTCCAATGGCTTTGCACAAAAAGTCCCTCTCTTCAATTATTCATATTACTCTATATTCAAACTATCTGCCCTTAGTAACCTATTCATCTAAATGTGAAGAAATAGCATCTAACAGCTTATAGGCAGCCTCTATAGATTTTCTGCTTTTAGGCACTTTTATATGAATATCCCCTAATTTAACCTCTATCAACTCTCCAATTCTATCATTACTAGCCTCTTCTTTAATCTTGGGAATATCTCTTTTAAGAGGCTCAAAGGATAATAAAGTATCTGGAATAGGAGATACCAAATCAGGAAGATTGCCCTTATACCCTACCTCAGACTCCTCTTTCTTTTTCTCCTTGACCCCCAATAAATAAAATTTTGAGCCTTCTATAGCAAATTCAACCTCTTTATCCCCATATTCATCCTGTAGC
>JAGVZJ010000028.1:0-10652 GCA_018302725.1 Candidatus Woesearchaeota archaeon
ATTTTATGTTATTAAAAATAAATAATCAATAAATTACAAAAAATTATAACTGATGGATAATAACTAAAAAAACAGTTATGAACCCCAAAAATCCAAAGGAAGAAGGCTTGTATTGGCAAAATATGAATGAATGCTGATATGAACTGTTATACGCAATGCTCATTACGGGGGCTCTTAAAGAAACATTTAAATACAAAAAGTTTTATATCATTATAAAGGTGAATCATTATGCCACGAAATCCTTGGGGTATCAAAATAAAACCAGTTAATGTTTGGGGAACATCTACGAAAACCAAAAAGAGACAATTAACTCATGCCCAAAAAGTTTTTGCATGGGAGAATAAATCTCACACTTGTAATATTTGCGGAAAAAGAGTTACAAAATTTTCAGATGCAGAATTTGATCATACACGAGCACATTCAAAATCAGGAGCTACTAATTTATCTAATGTGAAAATTGTGCATCGTGCCTGTAATAGAATAAAAGGGAAAAAATCCCTTTCTGAAACAAAAAAACTTTTGGGCATTAAATCAAAACCAAAAAAGCGAAAAACCACTACAAAGAAATCTACTAAAAAATTTTCTACTGGAAACTATTGGATTAATCCCCTAACCGGCAGAAAAGAGAAGGTTAAATCACTATTCAGATTTTAAAAACTTACTCTTGTTCTTCTTTTTGGTTTTCTCTTTGCTTTAAAACTTACAGTCTTTCCACTGCCTGTTTTAAATGATACCGGTCTTTTTGTTTTGGTTTTCTTTTTTCTCGCTAAAAACGATGGCATAATGATACTATAAACAATATTCTATATAAACTTTTTGACAGAGCCCCCTTCATTCGCACTTCTTCGTCGCTTCGCTCCTCGACCACGTTGCACTCTCGCCTTCGGCTCGGGTCGCATAACACTGATTATATGAAATACCTGCAAAATAATAATAAAAAGGTCGGCGAGGAAAGTGGCTAAAGCCACATATAGACTTGACTAAAGTCAAGAAGAATTACATTATCCTTTCACGTCTGCCTATTTCATCAACTATTGCTTGTCTTATTTTACCCCAAAAATATAAATGACCTTTAGGAACACTTTGGGAACCACTATTATAACTTTGCATTAGTTTTAATTCCATTTCACTGTGACGTTCTTGAAGTACTGCAAAATCAAGAAAATTCTCTAAAAAATTATAGGGTCTTCCAAATAGTTTCACACCATTATGAAACATTGCTTCAGAAAGATTCAGAAGATCTGTATCATATCTCCCTTTAACAACCCTTCTTAATAACTTAGCTCTTTCTCCTAATCTGTACAAAACCCCTTGTCTTTGGTAACTATCAACAGGATCTACATGTAAATCGTTTGGATTTACCATGCTTTGTGTGCTTTCTTGACATTCAATCATTTTAATATTTCCTCTAATTTTAATACAGTATACATTATTTATCCTTTTATAAACCTTTCGGTTATTAATTACATATTAGTAGTAACAATAAAATTTTCCTCGCCTCCCATAAAAAACTTTACTTTTGCAGGTACTCAAAAATCATATCAACTCTCGTTTTAATAAAATAAAAAACTCCGTGATATTGATTTTTGGTTTATTCCGTTTAACGTTCAGCCTTTGGCTTCACTACTCCATAAACTCACATAACACGCATTAGGTTCAATACCTTCCAAAAAAGTCAGGCACTTCCAGGAGGGAGATTTATATTTTAATTAAAAGCTCAAGTAAATCTCCACTCGGATTTTTTCTAACCAGAAGTCACTCACTATGCTCGTTCCGTTCTGTCACGAAAAAAGATACCTAACAGGCATTAGGTTCAATACCTTCCAAAAAAGTCAGGCACTTCCAGGAGGGAGATTTATATTTTAATTAAAAGCTCAAGTAAATCTCCACTCGGATTACTTCCCTTAAACTTTTCATTCCATATACCCTTATATTCTATTTTCTTAGAAGATTTTTGTTTTTTCAATTCTTTTAGCAATCTTTCCATAAACATCTTAGAAGTCAAATCTTCCTCGTTTTTTGAGGGCCCCCCACTGAGAATATAAAGTTCTTTTATATTTCCACTACTTATTTGATTAAACAAATTAAAACTAAATTGCTTCTGACTCTCTTTGCTTTCAAAAACCCGTGCCCTAGAGATTCCCTCTTCTTTTATTTTTTCAAGTTCGGGAATAAGGGATAAAAGCAAAGATTCTTTTTCTTTTATTTTAGAAATTATCTTGCTAACTTCGATAGCCGAATAAAAAGTCTTTTCTCCTTTCTGAATTTTACTGATAAATCCTCTTGAAGACAATCTTTCGATTACAGCGTATGCGGTTGACCTATGAATTCCTGTAATTTTTGCCAAGGCATATGCATTAAGTTCGCCTTTCTCGACTAATGAAGCATATATTTTAATCTCCTTTTCGTCAAGCCCATACTCTTCTAGAATACTCGCTATTTTATCTACCATATTTAGCTATTGGTATGAATTGTTTATAAATCTTACTATTTAGTCGACACTTATGGACTACTAAACTTAATAAATAACCTTCTTTTACACTTGATTATGGCAGATAACAATGAAACAGGGATAGACAAGGCAAAGGTAGAAAGAACTATCGATAGATTTATTCAGAATGATGGAGAAAAAATTTATGTAGAAGCTCCCTCTATTTCAGCCATTACAGCTATTTTATATGGCAGAGAAATGGATAAACAATATGGAAAACCAATAATCTTGCCTTCTGCTATATCAGATGCCCTTATCTCAAAGCCATCTACCATAATGACTGCATTACCCCTTCGAGAAATGACTAGAATAAGGTTTAGAACGGAGTATCAATTAGACAAAATAAGTTTAGAAGGACAATTAATTATCTCGCTACCAATAACATGGGAAGGAGCAAGACAATTTGAGAAACATCCGGAAGAAGCTGGTATGGGGGGATTAAGAAAGTTGTTCTCACCAAGATTTTGGTTTCAGACTCCACAAGAATATTTAGATAAAGAATTCTCAGAATCTTTACAAAGAGCATACGAGTGGTTACAAGAAGAAAGACCATTGGAGCAATGCGATCTCAAGAATAGGTATGCTATTGTAGGACTTTATCTGTTGAATAGATACAATGAAGCACCTACAACCACCCAAAAAGCACCGCTTGATGAAGTTGTTGCAAAACAAGTAAGAAGAGTTCCAAGTGAAATTATTGAAGAGTTAGGCAGTAGGGGCAAGAAGAGAAAAATAAAATTAGTCAATGGACAAACAATAGTTGACATGGATTGCACACTAAATGAACTTTATGGTGAGCAATTACAACAAGTGGTTTAGCTATGAGAAAAGATTATTCTTGAAGTTTTGTCGATTTCTAAAAAGTGCCCCTTACTGAAACTAACTAAAAAATCGGCTCGCCAACCCCCACTAACAGAAAATATACTGCCGACGACTTCTCCGGTTTTTATTGATATAAAAATCCTCAACCCCTCCACTCTGATTTTCTCAGCCAGATTTCACTTTCGTTCAATCGGGAGAAAATTGAGGATTAGAGAAACTAACACGGATTAGTTTCAATTCAGACAACTTACTATTGATTTCTAAGACAGTAAATTTAAAAAGGTGATCCCCCTATTATAGATACATGAAAAAAAAGATTAGCAAATTTGTATATTGGACGCCGAGAATATTGTCAATAATATTTATCTTATTCTTAGCTATGTTTTCTCTAGATATTTTTGAAGGGAATTATGGATTCTGGGGAACGGTTTTAGGATTATTTATGCATAATATCCCCCCTCTTATTCTGTTGGTTGTTTTGTTAATCTCCTGGAAACATGAGATTGTCGGAGGAATTGTTTTCATTTTAGCAGGATTATTTTACATTATCATGGTAAGAACTACCCAAGACTGGCAAATAGCTCTCTCCTGGATTTTAACAATTGCTGCACCATCTTTCCTAATAGGAGTATTATTCCTAATAAACTGGTACAAAAAAAGAATTACTTATTCAAAGTAATATAAATTTCACCAAAATGCTCTCTCTGCTCCAAATCTACTTTGCCATCATTGTCCAGATGCAATAAAGGTAATATTGTTAATATCTTATCTTCTTTTCTCTCGCTTCTAACCAAAGCTGTAAATGTTAACCCCCCTTTTTCATTAGTTTGAAAATGGCCGACAATCCTGGTATACATGTCTTTTATCAAAGCAGTGATATCAATTTCCTGAATAGGAACTTTCATGTCTACACTAAGCTCATACTCTCTTCTATCAACCTTTCTTTGGTTAACCTCCAATGCTTTTTGCAGCGCCCCCATCAGATCTGTTAAAGTAACTCTCCTCTTTCTTGCCTGGGGGGTTTTTATTGTCAGCTTTGGGCTTTTTCTTTCAGGAGCAGGAGCATCAAGATAAGCCTCTAATTCCATAGGGTCTAATTCCTCAGGAGGATACATCATATTGTCAAAATGAGCTATATCTTCTTCCATAAACCTGTCAGATTTAATCCTCAAAAGTAAAGCGCTTGCTAGTATCATCTTCCCTGAAATAAAGAAGTTAAATTTTTGTAATTTTTTTATAGATTCTAAATATTTCTTAGCCAGTAAAGAAACATCTATATCCCAAGGATCCATTTCCTCGCTCTTTATCAGATCCATTAAAAGGCTCTGCCAGGTAATCTCGTCCTTATTTACAATTAGGTTGTATAACTCATCTATCATAAAAGTGATATCTTTAGGGATTATTTAAATTTTCCCCTTATTGAAGAATATCTAATAAAATACCTCTAAATTTTCTAAAAACATCTTCATTAATCTTACCAATCTTTTTAATTACAAGATCTTTATCAAGTTTTAAAATATTCTCTACCTTTATACAACAGGCAGTATGTAATTCTCCTTCTTCAAGATCCTTACTCTTTAATTGAATTGCATACTTATCTTTAGTAATATTTGAGGTAACACCGGCAACAAGAATATCTGCAGAATCCATATTAAACATATCATTACTTATAACAATAACAGGTCTGACTTTTTTTCCAGATTGATCAGAGAAAGGAAAAGGCACTAATAAAATATCTCTTTGTCTTATAGACATTTCTCCCATATTTTATCATCCTTTTTATTATCCCACATTTTTTTCATTGATTTCTCAGCTATAATCATCCATCCTATTTTTTCCTTTTTGTTACTGTCTAATCTTTCCATGATTAAATTTCTAATGAATTCTGATTTAGATGGATAATTTTTTTTCTTGATATAACTGTCTAACTCTCTAGATTCATCTTCTGGCAACTTTATAGTTATAGTCTTCATGGTAATCTTTAAGGATTACTTATTTATATATTTTTCTACAAAACTTTAAATAACAAAAGAGCGATAAAAAGCTGTGCTTTATGGATAGTATAGAACTCATTTTAACTTTTAAAAGAACTAAAAATAACACTATATAAGCCTTATCTTTCAACAAATATTCTATACCTATCTTCCCCTTTCAGTTCTTCTACAATCCTCTTGACTATTGCTTTCTCAGGGTCAGACATCAATTTTACTCTTTGCTTAATATCTTCAAAACTCTCGAATTCTTTTTCCTGTCTTTTCTCAAGAATGTCCCACATATGCTTCTTCCCTACTCCAGGGATCAATTCAATCTGGTGCATTCTTGTGCTTATAGGTCCTGACTTATTGAAGAATTCAACAAATCTCTTTTCATTCCTCTTAACCGCTTCACCAATCACTTCAACTGCTTCAGCCTTTGCAGTTTCTGTTAACTTATCATAAGTAACCTTCCCGTAAATATGGTGAATTTCTTCTCTCTTTCCCTCACCAATGTAAACTTCTTGTAAGGGTTGTAAAAAAACTCCTTTCTTAGGGACTAACTCTAGAAGTACAAAATGATCCTTGCCTATAGCTTGCGCTATTGGAGTCTTCAGATGTCCTGGTCTTGAATCGAACGCATAACCATGCTGAAGGAAGTCCAAAACTATTGCATATTCTTCCTTTACTATATTCCTTAACATTTTCTCGTTTTTGTCTATAGGCTTTAACTATCATTTAATCACTGAAATTATTTTATCCAAGTCTTCTTGCTTGAGCGTTAAATTCTCCCCACTGAACAGCATCTTTAATGAGTCCATATCTTTTGGCATCAGATCCATGATTTTCTTTATATGCCTGTCTCTCAATCTGGCTATTCCTAACCCCTCAAGCTTTTTAGCAAGGTCTTTTGATTTTTTCTCATCCACAAATCTGTGCAGATATTCTTCTGTTTTTTGAGCTCTTGCTTCTAGCTCTTTATCCCTCTTCCTCATCTGTTCTAATTTCTCCTTCATCTCAGCCAATGAGAGAGGTTTTTCCTCAACTAAGTCTATGTTTCCCATCTTACGCTATTTTTAGGTGCACAGGATGAACCACTAATTTCTTGCTCTTTCCCCCATCCTTTATTGCAACTTCATAACACTTCCCCTTTTTGCCTTGGACTACCCCTGTTAGACCATGAAACCTTGGAAAGTACATCCCCTTTTGTACTGCAGGTTCTGCACTCAATACAACTCTGTCATTCTCCTTAAATTCCTGAAAATATCTAGTTAAGCTGATTTTCCCCTTTCTCCTAATATTTTTTTTCAGCTTATTCCTAGTCTTTCTTCTAAATCCACCTATTCTCTGTGTCATTTTATAGTTATAATCTAAAAATTAACTTATAAAGGTTTCTAAATCTCCCCAATAATCTTGTCCATTGCCCTGCTTATAGCAAAAAACAAGTTAAAGTCAGTTACCCCTGCATTATAACTTTGACCATTTGCTGCAAGCTTAGCTTGAATCTCAAACTCAGAGTTATGAACTACTTTCAGATGCACTATCACACTTTCAAAATTCTCTGTCCTATCCTCCATCTTCTTCACGTAGTTCCCTATAATCTTTTTCACTACAACCATTTTTCCAGGTTCTACACTGCTAAAACCAGAAAGAGTGATTTTTCCCCCAAGCTCAATATTTCCTGCAGATTCTTCTACAGAATTTTGTTCATTCATCGTGCCTTCTTCTGCCATATACTATACCCCCTTGCTAAATAATCAAAGAACAAGCTTAAATAAAAAGTTTTCTATTCATACAAAAAAACTTATTTAAGCTTATTCAAGACTCTGCTCATATAAGGCCCATCTCTGATATATCCCAATTCTCTAAAATAAGGTCTTGCCCCAATTCCCGAGGTAACCACTACTTTTTTCCTGTTGAACTCTTCCAAAGAAATTTTCTCAGCTTCTTTCAGCAGTTTTTTACCTAACCCCCTGTGTTGCACTTCCCCTTTTTCTCCAATTGCAGCAGCAGTTCCATAAACATGCATTTCCCTAACAATAGCAGTATTTTCATTAATTTCTTCTCTAAATGATTTGTTAGGTATTCTCAATCTCAAGAATCCTAAAATTATATCATTTTTAACATCTTCAAAACTTAGAAATATCTCTTTCCCCCCACAGTTATCATAATCAATTCTGTTTAATTTGACATTATCCCATTTAATTTCCTTATTCATAGGCTCTCTGCATCTTATGCAATTACATTTCAGATTCTCTTTTTTCATCTTCTCATGAATTATCTGTCTCAAGTTAGTCCTGTCAACTCCAGCTTCTCTCCTGTAAGTAGGAATATCTCTCTGCACCCTCATAACTCTGCAATATTTTGGAATATATTTCTTCATTTCAACAATTCTTGAAGCAGCTTCCTCTGTTGTAACAGGCTCAAAATCTCCTTTTTCCCATATTCTATACAAAGGAGTATTCTTGAAGACCATGCAAGGATAAATCTTCAGAGCATCTGGCTTATAACTAGAATTAGAAAACAATTCCTTAAACATTTCAATATCTTCTTCTCTTGTAGTGTTCGGTAATCCTAACATCCAATGAAATCCAACTTTATATCCAGCATCTTTCAGCAATCTAATTGCTTTTTTAGTGTCATTTAAATTATGTCCTCTATTAATGAATTTCAATGTATCATTTTTTATAGTCTGGACTCCTAACTCAACTCTTGTAACTCCTTGGTTAAGCATGTTATTGATTTCATTTTCAAAACACCAGTCAGGCTTTGTTTCAACAGCCATCGTGACATTTTTTATCTTTGCATTCTCATTTCTTAATTGCTCTTTCTCTAATGTTGTTTCTTTTTTATGTTCTAACAGTTCCTTTTTGATCCTTTCAACTCTTTCTTTATTTGAAAAATCACCTAGAAGTTCAAAAAACTTCATAAACTTCTTTCTGTTAAACTTATTTTTGTTATAAAACATCTCGGAAAAATCATTCATTGCCTGTAAGGCTTCTTTAATAAACTCATTTTGGTAATTAACATCAAAAGAAGGAAATGTCCCACCAATAATGATCAATTCTATTTTTTCAACCTCTTTTCTTAACGCATGATATTGCTCCAGCCTGTTCATAACCTGCAGATAAGCACTATAATCATTCCTTATAGCCCTCATAGAAGCAGGCTCTTTCCCAGTATAAGACATGGCTACACCCTCTTTTACATAATCAGGGCACATTAAACAGGCCCCATGCCTGCATCTTATTGGCTTGCTCATTATGGCAATAGGAGCCACCCCGGACATAGTCCTAACAGGCTTAATATTCATAGTTTTATCCATTTCTTTAAAATTCATTTCAAAATTCCTTGGAATCCTTTTTAACCCATACATCTTAGATAGTTTGATTTTCAGGTTATTCAGCTTAATCTCCTCATTTGCCATAGAATTCATGATAATTAGGGCATTATAAATGGTATAGTCTCACTTGTACTACCCAATAGGAAAGCTTAAAAACACACTAGATTCACTACCCTCCTATGAATATTTGTCAATCAGATGGAGAAGTAAGTGCAAGTTTAATTAGGGGGCTAAAAGAATCTCTTGGAGATGTTTTAGAAAGAACAGAGCAATCCCCAAGAGTTGTAGAAGTGGGTCCTAACGGATTTGTTGAACTACGCAAGAATCTTGGCCCTAAATTACTTTTAGCCACATTTAGAGCTAACGGTCATGGCAAAACTTATACCCTCTCTAATTTTGATCATTTACTCGGTGGATCTCAAGAAGATTATATGGCTGCATTGGTCGAAACTAAAAGGATTTTAGAAGCCCTAGGCTACCGTAAAACAGATCGCTAAATTACCGTCAGTCTTAAAAATTTAACCCCTATTATAAATAGTAAAATGACAAATCAGATCCAGCCAATATTTATTTTGCCAGAAGGCTCACAAAGGACTACTGGCAAGGATGCACAGAGAAATAATATTGCAGCTGCTAAAGCAGTAGCAGAAACAGTCAGGACTACCTTAGGTCCAAAAGGCATGGACAAAATGCTTGTTGATTCTATGGGGGACGTTATAGTAACAAATGACGGCGTTACAATTTTGGAGGAAATGTCTATTGAACATCCAACTGCAAAGATGATTGTGGAAGTAGCAAGAACCCAGGAAAATGAAGTGGGGGATGGTACAACAACTGCAGTAGTCTTGGCAGGTACATTACTGGATAAGGCTGAGGACTTATTAGATGATAACATCCATCCGACTGTCATAGCAAAAGGTTACAAAATGGCTGCAGAAAAAGCCCAGGAAATTTTAAACCAATTAGCAGTTGAAGTTGATGAGATGGACACTGAAACATTAAAAAAAGTAGCAATAACCGCAATGACCGGAAAAGGTGCTGAAGGGAATAAAGAATTGTTATCAACCTTAGCAGTAGAAGCTGTAAGATTAGTAAGAGAAGAAACTATAGACTTAGAAACAATAAAGTTCGAGAAAAAAACAGGAGATACAATAGATAATTCTGAATTAATAAAAGGAATTGTTCTTGACAAAGAAAGAGTTCATAGCGCAATGCCTAAAAAAATCAAAGAAGCCAGAATAGCATTGTTAGACACAGCGTTAGAGATAAAATCTCCGGAATCAGATACAAAAATTGAGATTAATAGCCCGCAACAATTACAGGAATTTATAGATAGAGAAGAAAAAATCCTGAAAGATATGGTGGAAAAAGTAAAGAGTTCAAGAGCAAACGTTGTTATTTGCCAGAAAGGAATAGATGATTTAGCTCAGCATTACTTGGCTAAATCAGGGATATATGCAGTTAGAAGAGTTAAAAAATCAGATATGGACAACCTAGCAAGAGCAACAAGAGGCAAGGTTGTAACAAGCCTAAAAGAATTATCTGCAGAAGATTTAGGATTTGCAGGGGTAGTAGAAGAAGTTAAAGTAGGGAATGAATTAATGACTTATGTAAAAGAATGTCAAAATCCCAAGTCAGTTACAATATTAATAAGGGGCGGAACTCAGCATGTTGTTGATGAGGTTGAGAGAGCAGTAAAGGATGCTATAGGAGACATCGCAGCAGTATTAAAATCCAAAAAAGCAGTTGCGGGTGCAGGAGCTGTTGAGGTGGAAACTGCCAAGCATTTAAGAATATACGCAACTTCCTTGAGTGGAAAAGAGCAATTAGCAGTATTAGCTTTTGCTGAGGCAATGGAAGTTATTCCTAGAACACTGGCAGAAAATGCAGGATTAGATCCAGTAGATATAGTAACTGAATTAAAATCAAGGCATGATTCTGATGGTGGAAAATGGGTGGGGATTAATGTTTTTACAGGAGAGCTAATGGATGCATGGAGTGAAGGAGTAATAGAGCCGTTAAA
>JAGVZJ010000028.1:10678-11805 GCA_018302725.1 Candidatus Woesearchaeota archaeon
TAATCGCAGCTTCAGGAAATTCAAAGCAATCCTCTCCGCAAGGAATGCCTCCCGGAATGGAAGGAATGATGTAAATGGGTTATACTTCCGGAGTATACGATATTCTAGGAGAGTGCCCAGATAAAGATTATGCCATCAGAATTCTTAGGTCTATCCGACAGTTAGATCCAGACATAGTAGGGACTCAATTTTTACAAGAAACAGAACGTTCATTAACCTCCAGATTTGGGAGCAGAATCACCCTTCCCTTATTGTTAGCTAGAGAAAGTAAAGTTTAAATAGTTCTTAATTTTCTTTAAACCTAAGAGGTGTAGTTAATTGGTTCAAAAAGATTCATCTTCTCAACAAAGACTAGTAGAGCAGTTAATAGAACATAATATCACTTTACAAAAAAAAGACGTAGAGCTAATTTCAAATGTTACTAAGCTTATCCAAAAAATAGATAGGCTTCTGGGTGTATTTGAAGAAGCTTCTAAACATGTAATGGAAGTTGGGGAAGACAAAAGGATTGTTGAATTAGCAGATAAGCTAGAGGAATTATTAAACCAAAATAAAAACATAGCTAAAGGGTTAATAATGCTTGAACAGTATGTAAGGACAAAATCTCAGTTTGAATCTCCTATGCAACAAAGAAGAATATGACAATTGAATTTCTTCTAGACAATGTATCTGATAAAGACAAGAAGGAAATTAAGAATATAATAAGGGCATTAAAAAACAGAAAAACAAGGCACATCTCAAAAGAGGCATTATTTCTCAGAAAGTTTATACTTGCTTTAATGAAGCAGTACAGCAGACAAAAGCCTAAAAGGCATGAATTCCCACAATTAAAAGTTTCAATCCCAAGAATAATGCAGCAACAAGTTGAAGCGCCGTCTCCTTTAGGGATATATGATGAATTTACAGAAGCACCTAAGCCATTAATGTTTGAGGAACAATTGCCTCATGAAGCACCTGCTCCAGAGCCTTTAACATTAGAGGATGCACAATCAAGTTTAGATGGAGAGCATAAAGATTTAGAGCCTCCATCTCCCATTAATGTAGAAGGATTAGATGCTCCAACAAAATTTGAATTAAAAATTCCAGACTCAAGGTCAGTAAACGAAGAAATAAAAAGGGAGCTTAAA
>JAGVZJ010000020.1:0-600 GCA_018302725.1 Candidatus Woesearchaeota archaeon
GTCTATCAAATCCAATAAGGAACTAATAGTCTACTCAATACCTCTAGTCTTAAACACATTTGTTTTTTTGGTCATTCTATGGACAGACACAATAATGTTGGGTTATTTCAAGAATGCATCAGACGTAGGGATCTACAATGCAGCCTTGCCAACAGCACAATTAATGCTTGTTATACCAAATGCTTTAGTTGTTTTATTCCTCCCAATCTTAAGCGAGTTATATGCCCAGGAAAAAACACACATGTTTAGTTCTCTATACAAAACAATCACTAAGTGGATCTTTGGAATTAACTTAGCCCTCCTTATAATCTTTGTAGCTTTTTCAAGAGAAATCTTAACTGTCCTCTTTGGTAAAGAATATTCTGCCGGTTCAGGAATACTGGTTTTAGTCTCAATATGCTACTTTGTGTTCTATTTGTTTTTAACTTCAAACAGAATTCTTCTAGCCCTAGAAAAAACAAAATCAGTCTTTTACATTACCTTAATCGGGGCAGTATCAAATTTTGTGTTTAACTTAGTATTAATTCCAACCTATGGAATCATGGGTGCGGCTATTGGAACTGGCGCTTCTTTAATAATAATGGCAATTATCCTGTTAGT
>JAGVZJ010000020.1:608-20774 GCA_018302725.1 Candidatus Woesearchaeota archaeon
AAGAAGAATTATATCAGGATACTAGCTTCAGGGGTATTGGCGTTTTTGATAATTTCTTGGTTGAAAAACTTCTTCCTCCCAGAATCATTACCCAAGTTAATAATTGCCTCACTGGCATCTTTAATAATCTACTTGGCAATCCTCTTTGTCCTTGGTTCATTTGAAAAAGAAGACAGAGAGATGCTATGGTCCATCCATTCTAAGCCGAGATAGCAACTGTCTTAAACCTTTTCAAATTAAAACGTATATGGAAGAAGAACTGTATGAAAAAATCTGGGAAAGAAAAAAAGAAAACCAAGTAAACTATCACAAAAAAGGAACAAGGGCATATGAAGCTTCTAAACTAATCAGAAAATGTGATAATATCCTGGATGTTGGATGTGGTGATGGGGCTTTATTTCACCTAGTAAAAGATAAATGCAAAGCCTATTATGGCACAGACATCTCAAAAACAGCTTTAAACTTGATAAAAGACAAGAAGGTGCATACAAAAATAGTAAACCTAAACACCGAAAAGCTACCATTCAAGGATGGGTTCTTTGATTATACAGTCTGTCTGGATGTAATAGAGCACATTTTTGACCCAGTTAACCTTATTAATGAGCTTTTTAGAGTAACGAAACCAAAAGGATATGTAATAATCTCAACACCAAACATCAGATATTACAGGTATATAGCAAGACTTATATCTGGAAAATTTCCTCTCACTTCAGGAGACCAAGAACACTATGACGGAGGGCACATCCATTACTTCACTTATAAAGATATAATTGACTTATGCTCAGACAAATCATCAAAAATAAAGAAATATGGAATAAAATCTTTCAGGAGGAGTGCTTGTAAAAGCTAGGAAAAATGATAAGTAAAAAATTCACAATTTGGTTTTGCCTAAGCTTTGGATATTTCTTAATTGGCGCATCTTTATACTTTGACAGGTTAACGCTAAAGAATCCTAACATAGACTTGTTTACATGGGGGCTAGCAGTAATTCTCTGGACTGCTGGAACAATAGCCAATTTTAAGAACCGTCCAGTGAATAAGGCATAAGGTTTATAACTGTTTCTTAAGGAATAGACAATATGAACATTTTGGGGATTACAGGACCAATCTCTTGGAACAATGCAGCTGTCTTAATAAAGGACGGCAAATTAGTGGCTGCAGCAGAAGAGGAAAGGTTCACAAGGCAGAAATTCGCTCCAAGAGTCCTCCCAGTAAACGCCATAAAATACTGCTTAAGTGCAGGCAATCTAACTACAAATGATGTAGACTATATCTCTGTAGGTTTTGACACTCCCAATGCTTTTGTTGAAAAAGGGTATGGGGTTTACTTAAAACATCTGAGATTCTATCCTTTCATAAAAAAGAATAACTACATAGGGGATCCATTAGAAGGAATAGACACTTATTTTACATACAGGAGGGAGATGAAAAAACTTGTAGACTTATTCAAGGATAAAAAGATTTCTAGAAAGATTGTATATGTCCCCCACCATTTTGCTCACGCAGCAAGTACTTACTTCACTTCCGGATTCAAAGAAGCGAATATAATATCTTTGGATGGAAGGGGGGAGGATAGTTCAACTTTACTTGCCACTGGAGAAAATGGAAGGATAGAGATTACTGATACATTTTCTGTGCACAACTCTCTCGGTAATTTATACTCAGCATTTACCAAGTGTTTAGGCTTTAATCCCCACTGTGATGAGGGAAAAGTTATGGGTCTTGCATCATATGGTAAACCTGTTTATGATTTAAAGAATATAGTAAAAATAACTCCGGACGGTTATGCTTTTTCAAGAGACTGGTATTATGAAGTGATTAGATTGTTTGGAAAAAACTTAAGGAAGAAAGGAGATCCTATCACTAAGGAGCATGAAAATCTTGCAGCTTCACTACAATACACGCTGGAGAAAGTTGCAGTTAACCTAGCAGCAATAATGCACAATAAAACAGGCTACAAAAATTTTTGTTTAGCCGGAGGAGTCTCACTAAACTGCGATATGAATTCTAAAATCTTGTTTAAAGATTTTACAGATGATATATTCATACAACCCGCTGCTCATGATGCAGGTTCAGCTCTTGGAGCAGCATTACATGTAAGCTCAAAAAACGGGGATAAACCTTACTTCAAGATGGAGCATGCTTACTTCGGTCCAGAATATTCAAATGAAGAGATAAAAGAAGTTCTAAATGAATGCAAGATCAAGGCAGATTTTTACAAAGATATAGAAGGGATAACCGCAGAAAAATTGGCAAAAGGATATATTGTTGGCTGGCATCAAGGTAGGCTTGAGTTTGGACCAAGAGCCTTAGGTGCTAGATCCATCTTAGGGCATCCAGGAAAGAAGGGGATGAAAGAAAAAATTAACAAAGAAGTTAAGCATAGAGAGTGCTATGACGAAAAGACTGAAATTTTAACTAAAGAAGGATGGAAATTATTTAAATATTTAGAAGGAAACGAAGAAGTAGCTACCCTAAACCCAAAAAACAATGAATTAGAATATCAAAAAATAACCAAAAAAACAGAATATGAATGTAAAGATAAAATGGTATATTTTAAAAATAAAAGAATTGATTTAATGGTTACCACAAATCATAAAGTATGGGCAAAAAGAATAAAAAACCATAGCAGAGGACATCATCTTAAGCAGAAATTTAGATTTGAAACTGCAATTAATCTAATAGGAAAAGAAAATTTTCAGATAAAAGCAATAGATAAATGGAAAGGAAAAGAAAAAAAATATTTTATATTGCCCAAGATAAAAAAAAGTAAATATGATAATAGGCCGCAAATTAGCAAGATTACAATGGATTTGTGGTTGGAGTTTTTAGGGTACTATCTATCGGAAGGTTCTTTTACTTATCACAATGGTCATTATGGAATATATATATCTCAGTACAAAAAGTCTAAGTCTTATAAGCGAATTGAAAAATGTTTGAATAAGATGGGATTTTGCAAGTGGGGCTATACCGCAAAAAGTTTTAGAACGTATGATAAACAACTCTATAGATACTTAGAACAGTTTGGTAAGGCAAAAGACAAATTCATACCAAGAGGATTACTCCATCTGTCTGAGAGGCAATTAAAAATATTATTTGATGCACTCATGCGTGGCGATGGAACTTATAGGCCAAAGCAATACAAGTATACCACTATTAGTAAAAAGCTAGCGGACAATATCCAGGAGTTAGGAATTAAGTTAGGATATAGTGTGACAACCTCTAAAGAGAAGGTAAGGGACCAAAGCCGTCAAGATAAATACTATGTAAGGCTAAACAAAGGCAGCAAAATCTCTTTTGTAAGAAAAAATCAATCTAAGTTAGTGTCTTATAAAGGGAAAGTGTATTGTGTGACAGTCCCCAAATACCATATTTTATGTGTAAAAAGAGGAGAAAAGATTGTTTTTAGCGGAAATTCCTGGAGGCCATTTGCTCCATCAATGCTTGCCGAGTCAATGAAAGACTATGTTGAAGATGCCCACGACAGTCCGTTTATGATACTAACATTTACAGTTAAAAAAGAGAAAAGAAAAGAGATCGCAGAAGCAACCCACGTAGATAATACTGTAAGAGTGCAGTCAGTGAAGAAAGAAGTAAATCCTCGTTATTACAGGCTAATCAAAGAATTTGAAAAAGAAACCTCAATTCCTGTTTTATTAAACACTTCTTTTAACGATAATAATGAACCAATAGTCTTAACACCAAGAGACGCAATAAGGACATTTATGGTTTCAGGAATGGACTATCTTGCTTTAGGAAATTACTTGTTAAAAAAAGTTACTTAAGATAAGAACTCCACATCCTACCATATTTCGTTCTCATCATTTCTCTGGAATGTTTTCTTCCCTTTAACTCAAACCATATATCATAGTATATTTTAGTTACAACTCTTAAAAATTCAAAAAAAGAAGTTTTGAAGACAAAATTCTCAAAAGGAGTATGCCTTAGCTTCATCTCAACAGTTATAGCAAGATTCTGCTGAGCTTTCTTGAAATTGTGCTTAGGCAGAGGATCACCAACAACTTTGAAATTTCTCTCTCCGATACCTCTATTTTCTAAAGATACTATTTGCTCTATCTCATCAGGATTGAATCCCATAATTTCTGCTGCAGCGCTATCTAATGAAACTATATCATTAGAAGCAAGAACATGCCCAACAACAACTGGATCTCCGGATTTCGGACCTTCTCCTTCCATTGCAAATATAGCATCCATAACTGCAAAAGTAAGCTTTGGTTTAAAGAATTCATTTATGTCTGCCAAAACAGTATTAACATGCACATGAAAAGTGTGCCTTATATCTGGCAAACATCCCCACTGATTTTTTATTGCACCAGTAATTTTAGTTATGCCGTGAGTTTTCATAACAGGCAAAGTAATAATATGATTGGCATTAAGAAGGGTTTCACTTAGCCTTATATCCCTTACAACTTTCCCTTTGATTTTCATAGGAATAAATTTTCCGTGGCTTAAATTAATGACTTTAACATTATGCTTCTTAGCAACATTATTTATCCCAAGAACCGCAAAGGATTTCTCAGCATTCATATAGGCAGGGGTATTACCATCTGCGATTGTAATATCCTTAAAACCTGCTTTTTTTAACTGCGTAATAACCCCATCTATAACCATGGGAGTGGTAGTGCAGCATGGCATAATTCTATCCCACACAGCATTAACTTTCAAAACAATTCCATCTTTCTTTATGTATTTTTTCCAGTTGGCCAACTCCATAACTCTACCAACAGCTTCAACAGCAGAATCATCAACTTTCACATTAGCAACGATAGACATAATCTTATACCAGGCCATAAATTTATAAAAGTTACCTAAACTTCTTCGGCCTTACCAAACCAAGCCTGTATTTGAAGATTAGATATAAATTTTGAAATCCCAGTATCAGCGCTTTCCAGAAATAACCACTAATTTTTGACCTTCCTAACCTTTCCCTATAGTTTATTGGAATCTCAACAACTTTAAACTTATTTTTGATTAAAAGTATCATTATTTCAGGGCCAAAATGGCTCCCTCCAACTGTAAATTTATCCTGTATTTTCCTTATCGTCTCTTTTTTAAATAATTTCATTCCTCCACCAGCATCTGTAAGGCAGGGGCCGTTGAATAAATATTCTATAACTTTTCCCAGGAACCAGTTTCCAAGTCTCCAAAACCAACTCATTTTTGCACCAGACCAAATCAACTCTTTCGAAGTTCTAGTGCCAAATACAGCATCAAAATCATCATCCATATAAGTTAGTAATTTTATAGCATCTTTCCCAACAAAAGTGCCTTCAGGTTCTGACATTATTATATAATCACCAGCAGCCTCCCTCAATCCTCTTTGCACAGCATGTCCATACCCTTTATTGTACTCATTCACGATTCTTGCATTTGTTTTCTTTGCTTCTTCAACAGTGCCATCTGTTGAATTGTTATTTACTACAACAATTTCATCAATTACCCCCGTACTCGAGAAATCATCTATTGATTTTTTAATTCCCTCTTCCTCATTGTAAGCAGGAAAAACCAAAGATACTGTTTTACCCTTCCACATTTTTCTTCTCTCCTATCAGTAACATCTGTTTGGCTAAAGGTTTGAATGGAGACATTAGATACATTCTAATTAAAAATCCGAATTTTGGAAGTCTGGATTTTAATGAAAAAGGCAAAAATCTATTTTCCCTTTTTATAATTTTGAAACCATGTCTCTTTATTAGATCTGACAAGCCATTATCAGTATAAATTGTCTTATGGGTGTAATCATCAAAATAGTCTTTATAGGAATATCTAAAGTTAGGCTGCACAACAATAATCCTTCCATCAGACTTTAGAACTCTAAATACCTCTCTTAATGTTTTTTTGGCCTCTTCTTGTGTCAAATGTTCAAAAAGATTGCTGGAGAACACAACATCAAATGAATTGTTTTTAAAATTACTTAAGTCAGTACAGTTGCCAACTACTGGTTTAACTTCCTTAGACGCATATTTAACAAATCCCTTGTACAAGTCTAGGGCATGTTTTTCTTTCGCTTTGATGTTATTAATAAACGAGCAGTATCCGGCTCCAATATCAAGAACTACAGCATCTTTAGGAACATACTTCTGTAAAAATCTAGCTACCTCTATCCACACTTTGTCTCTTCCGCTATCAAAAGATAGTCTGTTTTTGTAATACTCAGAATCAGGCATAATTCTTCTCTAAGTATTTATAGAACAAGTTTTTTAAATGTACCTCTACAGGTAACACAGAGATGTGATGCTTCATTCTCAATTTTGCAAAGGGTCTATAAACCTTAGACATATTTCTGAAAAGGAAAAAATGGGGTTTATTCGATAGAAAGTGCCACTCTATTTTCTTGTCTATAAATAAAGCGGCTAAATATAATACATCCATCAGCTGTTTTCTTTCCAAAGTTATCCATGGGCATTTCTCAGCTGCAGTTCCAGGATCCAAATCCGCCCATTCCATCAATGTTTTTGGGGGCTTATAACCATTCTTTATTGCTATATCATAAAGCTCAGTTCCAGGATAAGGGGCAAATTCAGTCATGCTGCTTGTTAATTGTAAATCATGGTCTGTTTCTCCAGGCACCCCCGTAAAGAAGTTATATGAAGGCCTTATTTTTGGATGGTTTACTAGTCTTCTGTTAACAGTTATTGCATCCTCAACCTTAATATCTTTCTTAATAAAATCTAGTATTCTTTGTGATCCAGATTCAATTCCAATATGCAGTTCCCTAACTCCAACATCCTCCATCAAACTAAATAATTTATGATCAGCCCTTATTAGTTCATCTATTCTTGTCCCTCTGAACCCAACAACTACATCTATTTTTTCTTTCTTCATTGCTTCAAATAAAGCCTCAGCCCTCTTTAAATTTACAAAAAAATCATTATCATTAATATAAAGATAATCCGGATTAAACTTCTCCATCACATACTTTATATGCCTAATAGTTCTATCAACATTTTCAGGAATCCATTTACTGTCTGTTGCAGGAACGTGACAGAAAGTACATCTATGCGGGCATCCGCTGCTTGTTAATATGGAAAAAGAAGTTTCATTAAATCCAGCTCTCTTGTACTTCTTAATATCAACTAAATCGTAAGGCGGAATTTCATCTTCCAGGGAATTTAAATCTGTAGGGGGTCTGTTAGGGTTTTGTATTAATTTTCCATTTTTATCTTTAAAATGTAATCCCAATATTCCATGAAATGACTTTCCTTTATCAAGCGCTTCTAATGTCTCATACAAGGTTATTTCTCCATCCCCCTGCACTACTGCGTCTATTAAAGGATGTTCTAAGGTTTGCATAGGGAGCAGTGTGGAATGTATTCCTCCCCATATAACCAAAACATCTGAATTTTCTTTTACAAATTTAGAAACCTCTAAAGCATAATGTATTGGTTTTCCGGTCATAGCTGAAACCATAACAGCATAAGGCTTATCTTTTAAAGATTTTAATAATGTCTTTTTCCAATCTTTATCAATCCTACAGTCAATAATCTTAATCTTGTATCCTTTAGAATGAGCAACCCTGGCAGCATGAATTAAGGCAAGAGGTAAATCTACAATAATAGTCCCATACACCCCAATCTTGGGATAAATCATAATTAGCTCTTTCATTTTATAACGCCCAAAAAACGCTGTGTATCATAGACTTAGGATTGTTTTTAAATTTTTCGGCACTCATGAATGTATGAAAAGAAGAGACTCTTTGATTTTATTCGCCTTTGTCATAGTTACAACTTTGTTTTCTATCTTCAATGTCGGCTACGAGTCCGTGCATTCAGATGAGATTACATATCTATCTCTGGTAAAATTTCAGAATGATCCAGAGCTTTACTCAAAAGATATCCTAATATCAGAAACTCTTCCAGGTGTCCCAGTGCCAATGTACACTCTGTTAGGAGAATTATCAAAAATTATTGATAAAAACCCCCTATTTTTCTTTATTTACGTACTAACCAGGATATTATTAATATTGTCGGTGTTCTTTTTAGCCTATGTTTTGTTTAAGAATAAACTAGTTGCTTACCTTTCTGTAATTACTGTTATTTTAATAAGAGGTTTGTTAAACATAGCCAGTTTCAGCATTCTGGACAGAATGGTATCTTTCTTCTTTTTAGCAGTCCCACTAATTTTATTTTCTGTTGCTTTTTTTTTAAGAAAGGAATACATAATATCCTCAATGCTTCTGGCAATAGGAGTCTATCTGCATATAACCACTTCTTTTTTTGTTGCTTTGCTGTATGTATTTTATTTTTTGTTTAATCTAAAAGAAATAAACAAAAAAGTAATATACTCTTCTTTGATATACATTATAATTTCATTGCCGTTATTCATAAAATCTTTTTTAGCAGTATCTTCAGAATCTTTTAATTTGGACCAGTGGCTTTACTTTATCTGGATAAGAATAGCAGACCATTTCTTTCCCTTATCATGGAGTTTTATAAGTTATCTCTTATTTTTTATTTTAATTGTAATGTTTATTATATCATTTAAGTACAAACCTGAAAGTAGCATGCATAAAAAAATAGTTTTATTCTCTTTAGGAAGTTTGTTATTATTCATTATCGGGTTTGTATTTACAGAGATATTCCCAGTAAAATCAATAATCCAGGCAAGTTTCTTTAGAGGATTAGTAGTTTTTAGAGTGGTAGCATTCATCTATGTAATAAACTATATAATAAATTCCTTAAAGTCAAAAGAATCTAGAAAAGTTTTAGCATTGGGAATGGCAGCATTTTTTGTTCTAATTGCCGTTACACCTTTCTTTGCAGGAGCTCAAAAAGGAATTTTCTCTGAGGTAAATGTAGATAAAGAGTTAACATCTTGGGAAAAAATTTCAATAAAAGCAAAAGAGTTAACACCCAAAGACTCATTATTCATTACACCAACATTCAGTCAGGGCTTTACTTTCTTCTCTGAACGAAGTGAATTCATTAACTGGAAAACTTCAGGAGTAGGAGCCTACAGCACAGCCTATGTAACAAAGGCAGTTGAAAGATTTGAATTTGTATGTAAGCATAAGCTTAATTTTAATTCAAGAGCAGAATTAGTGGAAGAATGTAAAAAAGGATATGAAAACTTAAATGAATATGATTTAAAGATAGCAAAAGAAAAATATGGTGTGACCCATACCATAGTCGAAAAACCTAAAACCCTAGACTTAAAAATTGTGTACGAAAACGGAGAATATGTTATTTACAAATTATAAATTTTTATTAAATTCTCTGCTATTTTTCTGTAGCTGAAATTTTCCTCAACAGTTTTCCTTGCCTCTTTAGACAATCTACTTCTTTCCTTTTTATTATTAACTAAGAATTCTATTTTTTCTCTAAGCTGTTTCACTTCTCCTAGCTCAAAACTTAATCCTCCCCCATATTGTAGAAAATGATTAACAACCTTTCTATTGGGGATTATAACTGGGAGGCTGCAGGACATAGCTTCTACAATAGTTATTGTTGCTCTTGAGGGCCAAACCCCAATATCCGCAGCAGAATAATAGTAAGGCATTTCTTTTTGAGAAGCCCTGTCTAAAAAAATAACATCCATCATCTTAGACATCTCTTTCAGCTCATTCAAGTACTCCTCATCTCCTCCGCCAAGAATGGCCAGCTTGGCACCTTTAATTCCTGAAAAAGCATTAATTAATAACTCAATCTTCTTATTTCTGCCTACATGTCCTGCAGAAATAATTAAGACCTCTCTTCCAACTCCTAATTTCTTCCTTATCTTCTTTCTTTTTTCTTGATTAAATTTAAAATGCTCAATATCCGCCCCCAAGCTTGACTTGATTATCTCTTTTTTAATTCCATACACCCTCATTAAAAAATCTCCTGCTTCGGGGTTAGTAGAGATTATTTTATCAGCCTTGTTAAAAGTATATACACAAATTGGTTTTCTTAACAGTTTTGTTGTTAATATTGCTTTGAAGGTTGGAAAGATATCATAGTCATGCTGGTCCGCCACTAACTTGTATTTTAACTCATCTTTGTAAAATGCAGGCATTGCAGAGATAAACTGCCTTGGCTCATGCACATGTACTACATCAGGTTTAATCTCTTTCAAAAGTTTCTTAACGCCCGTAACAATCAAAAAACCTTTAATTTCAAATAGGACCGGTAACCTGTAAATTTTTACCCCTTTAAACTCACTTTCCCTTGAACCTTCTAGCTTAACACCTGGAATTTTTGGGACCCTATCAGTTGTTACGACATAAACATCATGTCCTAACTCTTTTTGATTTAAAGCCAGGTAATATTCCTCATACCCCAGCTCAGGCTGGAAATACCCTGTAACATGTACAATTTTCATAATATAAAAAAATCAAAAAAGCTTAAAATCTTATCCAGAAGCATAATTCAGCTTGAATAGGGCTTTAGCAGCATACCAATATCTCTTTACATCTTCTTTGCTTCTTATCTGCATCACCTGTCTCGCAATATAGGCAGGTCTGAAGTAAAATCTTCTATGCGCTTTTTTAATTATGCTCTTTAACTCTTTTTCTTCCATGCCCTCTGGAACATAGGCCAAGACTGCATTATCATCATACGCTAAAGGATTATAATCCTTGTAATTTTCATGCCTTATCTTCCCTTCCTTCTTTAACATATGGTAAAGCTCATTTCCAGGGTACAACACTAGAGTGTAAAAATTAGCTTCATCCAACCCAAGACCCAATGCAAACTTCACAGTATTCTCTATCGTTTCTTTAGTTTCTCCCGGCAGCCCGCAGATAAAAGATCCTCTGACATTTAGTCCAGCTTCTTTGGCCCACCTTACAGCATCCCTTATCTGGTTTAAGTTAGTCCCTTTCTTGATATAATCAAGCATATGCTGATTTCCATTTTCAATCCCATACAACACATGCCAGCACCCAGATGAATGCATGGCTTCTAAAATCTCTTTATTGACATTACTAACTCTTGTTAAACATGACCATGTAACATTCAGTTTTCTTTTCTTTATCTCATCACATATCTGTAGAACTCTTTTTGGATTTATTGTAAAAGTATCATCATAAAACTTTATTTCCTTGGCACCATAAACCTCAACTAATTCCTGCATCTCATCAACTACATTGATAGGGTCTCTTTGTCTTGTCCAGTTTCCAAATACGCTTCTGTCGCAAAATGTGCATTGTGCAGGGCAGCCTCTACTTGACATCATTGTTCCTACTGGGAATTTCTTGTATGTAATGGGGCTTGGGTTGTATAACTCTAGAGGAGGAAGTAAATGTCTGGCAGGGAATGGCAGTTCATTAAGGTTAGCAATATAAGGCCTTATCCCTCCGAAATAAATTTTTCCCTTACTTCCTTTAGAATAGCATCCTTGTACATCTTTGAAATTAAAATCTTTTTTCCTTATCTTCCTAGCAATTTCTCTAAATGTATACTCTGCTTCTCCAGTAACACCCAGCTCATAAAATTGGCTTTCCTTCAAAACCCTCTCAGGCATTGTAGCAACATGGGGCCCCCCAATTACGATAACGGACTTTGGAGAAACTTCTTTTGCATTTTTAGCAATCAAATTAGCACTTTCTACTTGTAGGATAGTGGCTGCAATCCCAATCATCTCTGGTTTTTCTTTCTCTATCAGACTTCTTATTTCAGAATGAGAGGTTTTTGTAGGAATGCTGTCTATGACTGTAACATCAAACTTATCTTTTTCTAAAACAGCAGCTATGTAAGCTATCCCTAATGGTGGAAGCACATTTACTGCAGCTTCAAAATCTCTGGCTTGTTCTTTTGCAGTCAAAGGCGGGTTGATTATCAAGACTTTCATTTTACCTCTTTTTCTCAATTACACTCCTATAAAGATTGTTTAGGTATTTCAAATGCTTTTTAGTTGTAAATTCTTCATTAATTATCTTTTGTGAGTTATGGGAGAATTCTTTTTGTAGTCTGGCATCCTTTAAAACTTTAACGGTTTTCTTAGCTAAAGCCTCAGAATCTGTAGCCTTAACAATAAACCCATTTACATTATTTCTCACTAAATCAACTATCCCTCCTCTCTTTGTAGCTACAATTGGTTTTCCAAGGCTCATGGCCTCATATAGCACAAAAGGACTATTCTCCATCCAAATACTCGGCATTACCAGTACTTTTGCTTTTTTATAATGCTGCACAACTTTATCATGCGGGATTTTTCCAAAAAAGGTAACATCTTTCTCAACTTTCATCTCCTTAGTCAATCCTTCCAAAGCAGCTTTCTCAGGTCCATCCCCCACTATATACAGTTTAACCCCCCTTACCCTTCTTTTTATCAGGGGGAAAGCTTTAACCAGGTACTCCACACCTTTATTTTTGCTTAAGGCTCCAACATATAACACAATATTGTTTCTGGGCATTGTTATTTTCACATCTTCAAATTCGATAAACTGAGGCAGCCATATTACAGGACCCATATTATGGTCTTTTAAGTAATCTCTTAATCTTATACTAGGAGAAATAAATAAATCAACAACATTTCTCTCTAATTTTATTCTTATTTTATTCCTTAAGTAAGTAGAAACCCAATGATGGAAAGGCAAACATCCTTTTCTCAGGCATTTGAATTGTATTCCTTCCACAGACTTGCAAACCTTTAGAGATTTCTTGTAAACACTCCACGAAGTAGGGCATATTAATCCCCAATCATGAACATGGTGTATAACCGGCTTCTTGGATTTCTTTAAAGCTAATAGCACAGAATTAGAATAGACATAATTGTTATGCACATGGATCAAGTCAGGATTTATTCTTTTTATATAGTTCGTTAGCTCCTTATACACCCTCCTGCTAAAACCAAACTTGTTCATAAAAAATCTTGCTTTTTTCTTGGGGTGTTTCATTACTAATGAATATTCATCTTCTTTCCTTTCATCGTCATAGCTAAAAAGGAACACCTCGTCACCCTGCTCCCTTAATAGTTTGATAATCCCAAATATGTAAGTTTCTGCTCCCCCCACCTCTTTACAGGTGTCATTTATTATCAGGATCCTCATATGCTTAAAACTCTCTAAAAAGCTATTTAAATTTATGTGTAGGTTAGTCTATATGGTAAACAGGATAACCCCTTTTAAGGATTTCTTGAGAAACTCATTGTGGCTTTTAGACTACTGCCTTGACTACATTTACATGTTTCCATTTAAGTTTAAGGGATTTAAGACTCCAAAAAGAATATTGATAATAGAGTTAAAATTCATTGGGGACATGATAGTCACGACACCAACAATAAAAGCCCTAAAGCAGAAATTTCCAGAAGCTAAAATAGACATACTTGTTCCAGAATCCATGAAGGATGTTTTATACGGAAACCCCCATCTGAATGAGATTCTCCAATTTGATTATAACTTCAAAAAATGGACAAGGGAATTAAGAGGAAAATACGACTTAGCTGTGATACTGCATAATGGGACATTCAGAGTAAGTAAAATGCTGTTTAAAGCCAGGATTCCTTTTAGGATTGGTTGCACAAAAGTAGGCTTATTGGAGAACAAAGGATTATTTCTGCATAGAAAGACATTGCCGACTTATAAAATAAAACATAAAGTAGATGATAATCTGGATGTTGTTAAAACTATAGGTGTTTATCCAAATACAAAATATTTAGAGTTATACTGTGATAAAAAAGTTGAATCTTCAATGAAGAAAAAATTGCCAAAAAAATATTTTGTTATACACAACACATCACGGCATGCACAAAACAGAGAGTGGATTCCTGAAAGATTTGCAGAAACTGTTGATATCTTGAATAATGAGTATAAAACAGAAGCAATAATCACAGGAATGAAAGAAGATTATGAAAACAATCAGAAGATAATTGATTTATGCAAAACTAAAATACACAACATATCAGGAACAACTATGAAAGAATTTTTTGCAATAGTTAAAAATGCTGAATTTGTTATTAGTATAGACACTTCCACAATGCATGTTGCAGCAGGATTTAATGTTCCTGTCGTAGCCTTGTTTGGAGCAGGAACCCCGAGGATATGGCACCCTTATTCAAACAATCACAGAGTAGTCTTCAAGACTGAGGCTCATACATCCTGCATGAAATCAGACTGTTATCTGAAAGGAGAAAGGTTTATGGAATGCATGAAGGCAATCCAAGTTAACGATGTATTAAATGCTGTCAGGAGTTTAAAATGAATATACTAGTTACAGGTGGAGCAGGGTACATTGGCAGTCATACTGTACATGAGTTAGTTAATCAAGGATTTGATGTTATAGTCTTAGATAGTCTGGAAAATGGTCATAAAGAATTTCTTCCAGAAAATATTCATTTATTTAAGGGAAATCTTGCAAGTCTTAGCGATATTGAGAAAGTTTTTATTTCTCATAAAATAGACGCTGTAATCCACTTCGCAGCATATGCCTTAGTCGGAGAGTCAATGGAAAATCCTGTAAAATATTTCCATAACAATCTGGCAGGCGGAATAAACCTGATAAAAACTATGTTAAAATTTAATGTAAAAAATATTGTATTCTCAAGCACATGTGCAACATACGGTATCCCAGAGAGACTTCCTCTAGACGAGATACATCCTACAAATCCTGTCAATTATTATGGGTTGTCTAAACGGATGTTTGAGCAGGTTCTTGAATCCTCACAAATTCAGGGAATGAATTATGTTATTTTACGTTATTTTAATGCTGCAGGAGCTGCTTTTGGAATAGGAGAAAAACATAATCCTGAAACTCATTTAATTCCTTTAGTATTAGAAGTAGCATTAGGTAAAAAAGATCATGTCAAGGTTTTTGGAACAGACTATCCTACTAAAGATGGCACATGTATACGTGATTATATACATGTTCTTGATCTAGCCTCTGCTCATATTTTAGCACTAAAATCCCTATGGGTAGAAAAATCAGGGGTGTACAATCTAGGAACAGGGAAAGGAACCTCTGTGAAAGAAGTGATAGATATATGCAAAGAAGTATCTGGTAAAGATATCAAGGTAGTGGAAGAAGCAAGAAGGCCGGGAGACCCTCCGGAGTTAGTAGCATCCCCTATCAAAGCCAAGAAAGAGTTAGGATGGGAGGCTAAGCATAACATCAAGGATATAATCAAAAGTGCTTGGGAGTGGCATTCAAAACATAAAGATATATAAGCTAGTTCTTTCTGATAAGGAGATTGTATTCGGCTTAGAAGTATAAACTGACAAAAAGAGGTCGATATTTTTTTTGAAGATGAAGAAAACAGTAGCAACAAACGACATCTCTTACAGATTAATATCAAATCCCCATAGAAAAAAGAGGTTTTGTCTTATTGGGGTTATCTAAGACCGTTCAACAAAAGCTTCTGAACCAGCTAAACACAGAAGAGATAATAAACATATTAAACTATCTTGCTCCTGATGAGAGTACAGATATCCTGCAAAATGTCCAAGATCAAAAGAAAAGAAAAAACATCATCTCTGAACTAAGTTCAGAAACAAAGAAGAAAGTAGAATTCTTGTTAAAGTTTAACCCTAAAACAGCAGCAGGAATGATGAGCCTAGATTATATTAAGGTGAGCAGTGACTTAACCTTCAGTCAGATATCGGCCATTACACAGGAGCATGAAAAAAGAACTGGGAAGTTTCCAACAATTCTAGCAGTAACCAAGCAAGATACCTTGGTTGGCGAGCTTCCAGGTCACGTTTTTGCTTTGCATAAGAAAAAGGAAAAGATCACGAACTTCATTCAAAAGGTTCCAATAGTGAGTCATGACAAAGATGAATTAAGAGTTCTAAGGATCTTCAAAAAAAATTTAGGCAATAAGATAGTGGTTTTAGATGACACTAAAGAAGTTCTAGGAGTGATTTACTCAGATGATGTCGTTAAGCTGATGAATAAAGAGTCCACAAGGGAGCTATACGAATCAGCAGGCGTTAGTGAAGAAGAAAATGTTCACGATCCAATCTACAAGAAAGTAAAACACCGTTATAAATGGTTGATATTAAACTTAGTAACTGCCTTCATTGCAGCTTCAGTAGTCGGTTTATTTAAGGATACAATATCCTCTTTTGTTTTGCTAGCAGCATATATGCCGGTAGTTGCAGGGATGGGGGGAAATGCAGGTACACAAACCTTAGCAGTTGTGGTCAGAGGTTTAGCATTAAGAGAGATTGAATTAAAAACCGCAAAAAAGGTAATAGCGAACGAGATTATAGCGGGAGGAATAAATGGAATAATCAATGGTATTTTAGTTGCAGCAGTTGCTTTTATTTTCAATCAAAGTCTTATCCTCGGAATAATTACAGGAGCAGCTATCATTTTTAATATGATGATAGCAGGTTTTTTCGGAGCCATTGTTCCTTTAGTTATGAAGCATTTCAAGAAGGATCCGGCATCATCCGCAACTATATTCATTACAACAGCAACAGATGTTCTTGGATTCTTTGCATTCTTAGGATTAGCTTCTTTGGTGCTCTGACCATTTCAATTTTTTCCAAAAGCTATATAAATTAACCGTATAGCTATAACAATGGTGTTATCTATGAAAATCACACTAATCTCCACTTCTACATTTCCGGCAGACCAGGGGCTTAGGACATTGTCTGCCTGCCTGGAAAGAGAAGGGCATGAAGTTTTAATGATATTTCTGCCTCTTGTAGAGGATTATGCTAGAGTTTATACCAGACTTGAGCTAAAACAAGTTGAAAAAGCAGCAGAAGGTTCTAAATTAATAGGTATTGGTGCTATGGAGTCCACTACAGGAAGGGCAAAACAGCTGATAGATTTATTCCAGCAGAAAAAAATTCCAGTAGTTTGGGGAGGCCCTCATCCTACATTTTTCCCTCAAAGATGCTTCCAATACTGTGACATTCTAGCAATTGGAGAAGCAGAAAGCGCCATAATAGAGTTGGCAAATAACATTGCAAATGAAAAGGATATTACAAAAATAAAGAATTTATGGGTTAGGCAGGATGGAAAAGAATTTATTAATCCTGTAGGCCCGCCTGTCCATGACTTAGATGAACTTGCTCATCCTGACTATGATATTGAAGATCAATTAGTTCTTGAAAAAGGAAAATTAATTCCATTTGAAGAGAAGCATCTTGGAGGTATGATATTCTTCCAGACAGAAAGAGGATGTCCGCAGGCATGTTCTTATTGCACCAATAACATTATGAGGGAATTATACAAGGGGAAAGGGGATTTGTTAAGAACACATTCTGTTGATTATGTGATTAAAGAATTAAAAAGACTAAAAGAAAGATTCCACTCTATTGGAGTTTTTGATCTAAGAGATGAAACCTTCACAGTTAGAAGCTTAAACTGGATAAGAGAATTTTCCAAGAGGTATAAAGAAGAGATAGGAATAAGGTTCAAATGCTTGGCAGAACCAGCAACTATGAGTGCTGAAAACATAAGCGCAGAAAAAATTGATTTGTTAGTAGATGCAGGCTTAACTGACATTATTGTTGGAATACAGTCTGGAAGTGATAGGCTAAACAAAGAAGTTTATAACAGGTTTATCAGTGCTGCTCAGGTTTTAAAATGCGCTAAAATCCTCAATAAACATAAGGGGAAATTAACAGTTATGTATGACATCATAAGCTCAAACCCTTATGAAACAAAAGAAGACATCTTGGAAACAATAAAGTTAATCAGGAAATTACCTCCTCCTTTCTATTTAAGTGTGAATAACTTAATATTTTTTGAAGGAACTCCTTTGTATAATAAAGCAAAAGAGGACGGATTAATTAAAACTTACAATGATACTGCAGCAATGTTGAATTATTGGGACAGATGGAAGCACATCAAGTTAAAAAAGAAAAATGCGTATTTGAATTTGGTGTTAAACCTAATGAGGGGTCCATGTACAAAAACAAGATACGGGCTATTGCCAACCTTCATAGTAGACGCACTGATAAAAGACAGCATGGTAGACTTCAATATTAAGTTCAAATCTCCAACATCCCTAGTCGGGGAGTTCGTTTCTGTAATGGACATCATGAGAGAAAGTGTGGCTAAACCACTTTACAGGTCTATGCCTGTCAGTTTCAAAAACTGGTATGACAAGGTAAGGTATAGAGCATAATTATGAATATAGAGCAAATAAATTCTGAATTCAGAAAGATTAACTCCAAACAAACTTGAAGTAAAAGAAAGGTATTTAATTAAGTTCATTTTCTATTTCTGCATGGTATTAAAAAATCAACTTCAAAAAATAAAAGAAAACTGGCTATTACTGGTTTTAGTCGTAGTCATCTTAGTTGTATTTTCAGGAATAAATGATGTTCAATTTTCTAGTATTAATGAAAAGCAAACTGCTATAGGTGAAGCAGCAGTTCTTGGAGCTACAAGATCATCTCTAATACCTTCATATGACAGCTTTGCACCTGAAGCAGAGCAGAGATTTATCACAAAAACAGCCTCTTTATCTGCAGAGATTAAGAGAGGAACCTTCCACGAAGCAGATTCTAATGTAAAAAGTTTGGTTAAAGGCTTTGACGGTATTATCATAAATGAAAACCAGAATAGGTATGGAGAAGGAAAACAGTCTTACTTGTCCTCATCTTACACAATAAAAGTTGAGACTTCAAAATATGATTCTTTATTATCCCAACAGACAGGATTTTTAATCAGGAGAGAACAATCAAGTATTATGAAGAAGCTTTGAATGATATAGACAAAAGAGTTTCATATTCAACAATTTACTTTTCAATAACTGAAAAAAGGTCGGACTTTGCAGATGCAGCTTTCATAACTTTGTCAAGAGTAGTAAGAAGCTTTGTTGAAAGTCTTAATTCACTAATTGAATTGATCTTTGTAGTAATTCCATGGGCTATAGCATTATTAGTAATATGGTTGGTTTATAGAAAGTTTAAGAATTAATCAGTTAAAAAAAAGCTCTATCCTTGCCCATCTGTGTGATAGTTCATACCGTGTGCATGAAGTTGAAATAACCCTACATATTTCCTCTCCTATCATCCTTCTTTCTGTTGTCAGACCTCTGGGAGTTTGAATACTTTCAGGGTATAGATAATACACACCGCCATCAGGATCAAATTGAGCAGATGTAACTAAAGGTAGACTATAGCCAGAGGGTAATTCTGGGTTTAGCATATTTCTTGCATAATCATTAAAATGAGTTAAAACTCTCGGAATAAGTCTTTCAGCATCCCTACGCACAGCTGCAAGTCTCCCCTGAATCCTCCATGCTGCTACTTCAGTTTCATTGCTCCTGTCTTTAGGTCTTGTTATAATTTTTGGCTTAAATCCAATGCTCATAAAATTCATAATTCAGAAAAGCTTATATGGCTTACTCCTCATTTTTAGAATATTTTTTTATTATTTCTAAAACTACTTTTGTGCGTTAAAAAATATAGAAATCTTTAAATAGTTAAACTGTTTAACTGTTAAACATAGAAGAATTAGTTAAAATGTCACCAAAAGGACAGTTAGTCGTCCCAAGAGACATAAGAAAACAGGAAAATTTTAAGCCCACAGATAGATTTGTAGCTGTAAGGATAAAAGAAGGTGTAGTATTCAAAAGAGTAAAAATACCCAATATTGAAGCGGAATTCAAATCCCTATCTAAGGAAATAAGCCAACATTTCAAAAGAAGAGGTATAAATGGAAATGATTTGAAAGGGGCAATCAAATGGGCAAGAAAGTCGTCTTAGACACGAATGTCTTAGTTTCTTCTTTTGCATGAGAAGGAAATCCTAAACGAATTTTAGAAGAGATAATTAAAGGAAATTTAGAACTGATAATATCGCAAAAGCAGTTTAATGAACTATCGAGGGTTCTGGATTATCCAAAATTTGGTTTTACTAAAGAGCAAAAGAACAGATTCAAAACTTTAATCCTTAAGATCTCAACATTAATTAAAACAAAAAGCAATCTAGAGATTATAAAAGAGGACCATGATGATAATGCAATTCTGGAGGCTGCTTTAGAGGGTAAGGCTGATTTTATTATAACAGGGGATAATCATTTATTAAAATTAAAAAAGTTCAAGAATATTAGAATAGTAAATCCCTCAAGTTTTTAAAAGTAATTACTCTGGCTCTCTTCCTGATCCACCAGCAGCTAAAGCCATAGCCCCTAAAACATATTTCCTTAATATTGGGAAATTATCCACATTAGTCATTTTTCTAACTATAACTTTAGGCCTGAAATAAAATGATTTTAATGCATGTCTCTGCAATTCCTTTATCTCATCTGAAGTTCTTCCATC
>JAGVZJ010000021.1 GCA_018302725.1 Candidatus Woesearchaeota archaeon
ACTCGAGAGTCAAAAAAGTCTGGTGAAAGTAAAAATGTGGAACCAACACTCCCGCCCCTCCAGCCAGTCAGAGATGAAGAAGAGCCATCAGTCACAGAAAAAATAAACAAGGATTCAGAGGTTGAAAAAACAATAGAAGAGGAGGCAGTAACAGGGTTTACAGTATTTGGAATAGAAATCAATGGAATTGACAAAGAGAGCTTCATCATTATTGCAATTGGGTTTCTATTGGCTGTTTCTTACAGTGTTTACAGGATTATCAAAAAACGCAAGGCTAAGCCTAAACTAGTAGTTTATATTACTAAGGACAACAAGGTTGCTATAAGACAAAGGTAACATAAAGTTTTATAAACAACTCCTTAATAACATAATCAAATGCGTTGGTAGTTCAGTGGTAGAATCTCGGCCTTCCAAGCCGATGACCTGGGAAATCAGTTAATCTGATTCAGGAATTCAAATCCCAGCCAGCGCATCCTCACAACCTTTTTATACAACATTTCCTCTGTAATATTGATGGCAAAAAATATCCTAATCTTTTGTGCGCACTCTGATGACGAAAGTCTCGGAATGGGGGGAACAATTGCAAAGTATGTGGCAGAAGGAAAAAACGTCATAGTAGTTATCTTTTCTTATGGAGAAGCTTCTCTGCCTCATCTAAAACCAGGGTATGTAAAGGAAATAAGACTTAAGGAGATAGAAGAGGCATCTAAACTTTTAGGTACACAAGAGGCCATATTTCTTGGACTTCCAGATGCAAAATTAAAAGAGTATGAAGGCAGCAGAGAGGTAATCACAAAAGTAAGGAAAATAATAAGGAAATATAACCCGGAAAAAATATTTACTCACTCGCAAACAGACCCACACCACCCGGGAGATCATAAAGCAGTCCATAACATAGTGACAAAAGCAGTTAAAGGAATAAAAAAAGAATACGATCTTTTCAATTTTGAAGTATGGAACATCTTTCCTGAAAACAGACCAGTAATGTATGTAGATATCTCAAAGTATTTTAAAAAGAAAATTAAAGCAATCTCAATCTTCAAGAGCCAATGGTTCTCCATACTACTGACAATAATCCCTATCTATATAAGGGCTAAAAAATTTGGGCTAAAAGCAGGCTACAAATATGCTGAAAAATTTTATAAAATAAGATGAAAATATTTTTTATAATTACTGGAATAGGACTCGGCCATACAATGAGGGAGGTAGCAATAATAAACGAACTTAAGAAAAGAGACAAAAATTTACAGATTAAAATCGCTGGGTTTGAAAGTTCATACAATTATTTCAAAAACTCTTATCAAACCATGAGAATATACGGAAGCAAATTTCCACAATCATCATTTAACGTAAACTCTTTCAAAGTTATGCTTTACAATTTGCCCTATATATTTTATTTCTTCCATGATTATATGAAGCTAAAAAAGGAAATAAAAAAATTCAATCCGGACATAATAATCGTAGACACCCAGCCTGTGGGGGCATATACTGGAAAGAATATAGGAATAAAAACAATCTCAATATACAATCTGGACTTAAAGACATGGGATAAATATCAGGAAACTGCTAGTCTCCCGATAACAGCCTATTTACAGTCAAGATTCCATTTTAAGTTCATAGCAGATTGTTATAAAAATTCTGATTTAGTAATTATTCCTACACTAAAAAAGAAAGTATCTTCAAAAGACACCAAGTTCGTAGACCTAATTGTTAGGGTTTATCCAAACGAATTGCCTTCAGAAAAAAAACTTAGGAGGAAGTTAAGCTTAAGGAGGAAGCCTATTTTGGTAATGCTTGGAGGTTCAAAATTCGGATTTTCAATAGCAGAAAAAATTGTAAACATTTCTCAAAAATTTGACGAGGATTTCATATTTTTTGGGTACAAAGACACAAAAAAATCAAATGTAACCTCATTTAGATTCATGGAAAATTTCTTGGAGTACCTTAAGGTGTGCAAGGCAGTAATACTTATATCTGGCCATACAGCTTTATCAGAAACATTGATTTATAGAAAGCCAGCCTTAATTTTTCCATTTAAAAATTACATAGAGCATTACATAAATGTTTCAGAAATAAAGGACATTTCTTTAGTGAAGTACGTAGACAATAGATTAAATGAAAAAGAGCTTGAAAATTACATAACAGAGCTTGTAAGTGAAATCCCTAGATTAGAAAAAGCACTGAAAAAGTTAAAAGTGAGCAATAAAGGAACAAAACAAGCAGTAGACCTAATACTCAAACAAATTCATTGATAGCGTTTATCCACTCTTCAGGATTGCTTCTTTTTAATACACTTTCTAAGGAATAAACCGCAACTTCATTGCATCCGCTTTTTTCTATCATTCTGAGGTCTTCTTTAAACTCTTTAACCTTCCTGTAAGTTCCTTCTTTTTTCAAAGCGCCGGTGCCAATTAACCCAATAGAGAACATTACATTTGGATTCTTTTTTACAGCAAACTTAGTGAATACCTTTAGGTACAGTCTTACAATAGGTCTGAAAAAGCTGCCCGCAAATGTGGAATAGCACATATAGTTCTTGCTCATTCCATGTTTTAGTTCAATAAAAGTTCCCTGATTCTTCAGATACCATCTGGTAAGAGGAAACTCATTGATTAGCATATTTACATTCTTTGTAACAACTCCAGAGCCTTTTCCAGCTACATCATAAACAACTTTTTTCAAGTAATCGTTATTCTTCCCTTTCTGAAAAATTTTCTTTATAGCATACATTACTATTTTTGGGGTGGTATAGCTCCATGGGGGTATTGGGGGTTCTAGATCTATCTTCATCTTTATCCCTTTATACTGCTTTAATTTATCTATACTTTTCTTGCTTGAAAATCCGGAAAACCAATATCCTTCTTTCCTGCTTAGTAAAGGCCAGGGGTACATAGGAATCCTAGTTTTTTTCTTCCATTTTCTGTACTCATTAACACTCTGTACTCCAGTATACACCTCAACAGGAACCTTAATCTTTTTTAGCAATTTATCGGCAGCTTTCCAGTCTTTCACCTGTTCAGGAAACTCGCACCAGAAGATTATTTTTTTAAACATCACCATTTACAAAACAATTCAGGTATAAATAAATTTCTTTTAGGAATAACATTTAAATAACCCTCTTGCTCCAAGTTCCATAGGCGGGGATGCCGGAGCGGTCAAACGGGGCAGCCTCAAGAGCTGTTGACTTAGTGTCTACGTAGGTTCGAATCCTACTCCCCGCATGTCTCAAAATGAAAGATTTTTTTAAAAAGATAAGGTCTTTGAAAAGAGGCCCGGCAATAATGAAAGAAAAAGACATAGGAGTAATTCTGTCAAATGTTGATATAGACAAAGACTCAAGAGTCCTGGATGCTGGCTCTGGAACAGGGTTAATGACTATTTACCTTGCAAAGTTTGTCAAAAGAGTTTACAGTTATGATTCTAATAAAGAATTTCTAAAAATAGCTCAGGAAAACTCAAAAAGGTTCAATCTAAAGAATATAACCTTCAGGAATAAAGACGTAACAAAAGAGATTATTGAAAAGAATTTAGATTTCATAAACCTGGATATGAAAGATCCAGAAAGGGTTCTAAAAAACGCTGAAAAGGCTCTAAAACAAGGAGGGCATTTAACTGCCTACCTCCCAAATATTACGCAGGTAATTGATTTCTGTAAGAGTCTAAAAGGGTTTAGGTTAATAAAGGTCTTTGAAGTAATCGAGAGAGAATGGAAAGTATCTGGCAATTTGGCAAGACCTGAAAATATCATCATAGGGCATACTGCTTTTATAGTGGTAATACAAAAATTATAATTTATTATCATCAAGTAATCTCACTAATATTTAAATAGCTGTGCATATTAGAGAGTTGACATGGAAGGAGATTACAAGAAGATAGTGCCTGCCTTACTAAAAAAAGGGCTGGATAACATTAATCTATCTATGTTTCCGGACGAGGTAAGAAAGAAGCTTCTAAACGCAGCAGGAGATGAATATTTCAAGAAGGGTATTATGCCAGAAGCAATCAGGGCGTTTTCTTTGGCCCAAAATGGTCAAAAATTGATTGAAGTGGGTGATTATTACATAAAAATTGAGATGTATAATAAAGCAATAGATTCCTATAAAATGGCAGGAAACAAGCAAAAGCTAAGGAGCACAGGGGAAAGAGCGCTAAAAGAAGGAAAAATAAGCGAGGCAATAAAATCCTTCAAATTGTGTGAAGACGTTGAAAAGTTAAAAGAAGTAGGGGAGTTTTGCTTTAAAACTGAAAAGTTTAGGTTCGCATTAGAAATTTATGATGCCCTGGGGGATAAAGATAAAATCAACCTAGTAGGAGACATATTCTTAGAAAGAAACCAGCTGGAAGATGCAGCAAAAGCATATGAACTGTCAGAAGACAAAGAAAGATTAAACAGGCTTGGAGATGCCCTATTCAAGGAAGGGATGATTCCTGCAGCATTAAGGTGTTATGAAGCATCGGAAAATGAGACTATGGTCCAGTTCATAAAAGAAAATTTTGAAAAAGAAGATAGGGTGTATAAGTAATGGGGAATAATTCTGCTTGGGACTTAATTAAAAAGCCAAAGAAACCTTCTAAGGAATATTCTTCTTATAATGTAGACAACATATTTGAAGAACAGATAAGACAAGGCAAAACGCTTAAAAGATCAGAGCAAGTGCAAAAAATTGAACAGATAATGGCTAGAATTGGTGAGATTGAAAGAAAAATGCAGAAAGGTGAAAACTATTTTAGCTTATACTATGATTTGCAAAAACAAGCAACTAAATTCTTAGAGCTTTATCATGAGCTAGAAGGGCATAAAGTATTCGTAGATGAAGTAACTTACAAAAAGATTGTGGACACAAAGGCCAGAATAGAAAGAAGGACGTAATTCTTAAACAAAAAGATTTAAAAACCAAAAAATCCAAGCCAGATAAGTAAAACCTTGTTTCTTCTTACTTATCTGACTTAAGTAGAAATTTAAAATAGGAGTATATAAACTTAACGAAAATGAAAATTATAAAGAAGTTAGTTCCAGATACTAGTATAATAATTGAAAATCTGGTAAGCAAAAAAATAAGTGAAAAAGAATTCAAAGTAGAGGAAATAATAATTCATGAAGCAGTTCTATCAGAATTAGAGCATCAGGCCAATGTAGGGAAAGAAATTGGTCATTTAGGTCTGGAGGAAATAAAGAAATTACAAGAATTATCTAAAAAAAATAAGTTTAAGATTTCATTCTCAGGAAGAAGACCTGTTGCCTCTGAAATAAGGCATGCTTCTTTAGGAGAGGTAGACGCTTTGATTAGGGATTTAGCTTCAGAGTTAAATGCAACCTTAATTACAGGAGATAAAGTGCAGAGCAAAGTAGCAGAAGCAAAAGGAATGGATGTAATTTACATAGAGCCTTTAATTAAAATAAAGCAATTAACAGTTGAAAAGTATTTTGACAGCACCACAATGAGCGTTCACATAAGGGAGGATACAATACCCTATGCAAAAAGAGGAATGCCAGGTTCTTGGAATGTAGTTAATCTTGAAAAAGATGTAATACCTCAGGAAGCAGTTGAAGAAATAGCAAAGGAAATAGTTGAGGATGCAAAAATAAGTGCTCAGGGATTCATAGAATCAGAAAGAAGAGGGTCTACAATAATACAGTTAGGAAATTACAGGATATTAATCACAAAACCACCTTTCTCAGATGGGTGGGAAATAACAATTGTAAGGCCAATTAAGAAAACCACATTAGATGATTACGACTTAAGTGAAAAATTAATGAACAGAATAAAAAACCAAGCAGAAGGAATATTAATTGCTGGTTCTCCAGGGCATGGAAAATCAACATTTGCAGCTGCCTTGGCAAATTTCTATTCATCCTTAGGAAAGACAGTAAAGACAATTGAAAATCCTAGAGATCTTCAGGTAGACCAGACTGTAACTCAGTATTCAATTGGTCATGGAAACCCTGTGGAGATTAGGGACACATTACTGCTAAGCAGACCAGACTACACAATGTATGATGAAATGAGAAACATTGAAGATTTCAAGCTATTTGCAGACTTAAGATTAGCAGGTATTGGTCTAGCAGGTGTAGTTCATGCAACAAAAGCAGTGGATGCTATCCAGAGATTTATTGGTAAGATGGATCTCGGTGTTATTCCCCAGGTTATTGATACAGTCTTGTTTATCCACGGTGGAAAAATCCAGAAAGTTTTGAGCTTAAAGATGCTTGTTAAAGTCCCAACAGGAATGACAGAAGAAGATTTAGCCAGACCTGTAGTGGAAATAAAGGATTTTGAAACAGGAAAGTTGGAGTATGAAGTGTACAGTTATGGGGAAGAGACAGTAGTCATTCCTGTAGAAGATATGAAGACTAAAGATCCTATGAAAGAACTAGCCTCAAGACAGGTTGAACGGGAATTTTCTAATATTGCAACAGAAATAAAAGCGGAAATGACTGGGAGTAGGAGTGTTACAATTTATGTTCCCGAAGATGAAATTGCAAGGGTTATTGGAAAAGACGGGGAGACAATAAAAAGGCTGGAGAAGAAAGTAGGCTTGAGCATAAATGTAGAGCCTTTAAAATATGAGGAAGAAAAAAGAGAAATCTCTTTTGAGGTTGGAGAAACTAAAAAATGTATTTGTTTCTTTGTAGATGAAAGATTTAGAGGAAGAACTGTAGACATTCACGTAGATGAGGTTTATCTATTCAGCTCAATTATTGGCAAAAAAGGAGACATCAATGTCAATAAGAAGAGTAAGTTAGGTAATAATCTAATGAAGATAATTGATCACAAAAGACCAATAAAGATGTTTATATGATTCCTGTCCAATATTTCAATATTAAATAAATCACTAAGATAACTAAAGCTATAACTGCCCAATGTATAAGATTTCTTAAAACTGCAAATATAGCGATTATGATCAACAAAGCAACTATTATGTACTCTATTATCATAAACAATGGTTGCTTTAAAAATTATAAAAGCCTTTCCATAATTCTTTTAAACTTATTATTTAACTCTTATTATGTGCCCGGGTAGCTCAGCTTGGATAGAGCACAGCACTCCTACACATGAGGAGTAATGCTGGGGTCGAGGGTTCGAATCCCTTCTCGGGCGTTCAAAATGTCAAGAAACCCTTTCGAATTCATAATGAGGTTATTCTTAATAACCATGTTTATCGGAGTACTATTTGCGCTAAAATCTTTGACTATTTCAACACTATTTGGAATTTTAGCATTATTTGTAGTTTTGAGCTTATGGTTCACAGTATCTGGATAAATTTATAAGTAAGTTAACCATCTTCAATTTATGAAAAGAGGTACAGCTTTACTTCTATTGGCTGATAGTTGGTTTAACCTTGCATTAGGTATGCTTGGTCCAATCTATGCTTTGTTTGTACAAGAAATAGGCGGAGATTTACTTGATGCAAGCTTAGCTTATTTTATATTTATGATCACTTCTGGGATTGTTATCTACATAGTTGGATTATGGGAGGATAAATTTGACCATAAAGAGAAGTTTATAATCGCAGGCTATTTCTTAAGCTCAATTGGAGTCGCTCTATACTTATTTGTAAATAACATTACCATGCTCTTTTTGACTCAGATAGTTCTTGGGATTGCTCAAGCTTTATTAACTCCTGCTTATAATGCACTATACACTCATTACTTGGACAAAAATAAAGAGGCCTCTGAATGGGGGGCTATGAGTTCAACATGGTATGTTGTTACTGGACTAGCAGCAATCGCTGGAGGATTTATCGCAAATTCATTTGGATTTAAAACTTTATTTGTAGTTATGTTCTTTGTGTCATTAATATCTTCATTTATGTCCTTAAGTCTGCTAAAAAGAAAGAAGCTTATGAAAAAGTTATAACAAGCTTTTTAACTATATCTCTATTCCATTTTTCTATGGGTGTCATAGTAAATTCAAGAGAGGAGTTAAAAAGGATAGTTGATTCTTTAAAATCTCAGGGAAAGACAGTAGTAACTACAAATGGGGTATTTGATATTCTGCATGTTGGGCATTTAAGGATTCTAAAAAAAGCAAGAGAGCTTGGAGATGCTTTAATAGTGTTATTAAATTCTGATTCTTCTGTTAAACAATTTAAAGGTGATAAAAGACCAATACATCCTGAACAGGAAAGAGCAGAGATTCTGTCACATTTAAATTCAGTAGATTACATTACCCTTTTCTCAGAAGACACCCCCTTAAATTTACTGAAATTTCTACAGCCAGATATTCATACAAAAGGTGGAACATTCATCTCAGAAAGAATAAAAGAAGAGAAAGAGTTGCTTGAATCCTGGGGTGGTCAATTCAAAACATTAGAACTAGAAGAAGGATACTCTTCTACAAATGTAATCCAAAAAGTATTGGAAGTTTACTCTGACCAGCCAAATAAGCCTTGAAAAAGCTTTTACATAAGGGAGGTTATAAAATGATAAAAGTTGCATCTAAATCTGAAATAAAAGAAGGACAGATGAAGAAAGTAGAAATACAAGATAAAGAAATACTATTAGTTAATGTAAAAGGAAAAATATATGCTATAGAAAACAAATGC
>JAGVZJ010000023.1 GCA_018302725.1 Candidatus Woesearchaeota archaeon
ACCCATTCCAAAACTGCCGAACAGGAAAAGCAAGGCTACAGCTGCAAGAACCCAGACCCAAACATTTTTGTTTTCTTCCATAAACATCATTCCTCCATTTCCTTTTTCATATTTTCAAACTCTTTTTTTGTTATTTCTCCCTTAGCAAATCTCTTTCTCAAAATATAGAGGGGAGTCTCTGAGGCAGTATTTTTTATTCCAAATATATAAATAATCCACACTATTAAAAAAATAACTGCTGCAGAAAGCAATATCCAGAAAATGTTCCAGTAGCCATAATTGCTATAATCATAATTCGCTGGGTAATTACCCATCATCCCTCTACCCATCATCATATTTATCATACTGCCAGAACTCATCATTCCATAACCGATATAAACATTCTCATTACAGTAAAGCCGTTTTGCCATGTTGATATGCACTTGTTTTAAAGATTCAGAGCCTTCTCCACCCATCATGTTATCCATAAGCTCATGGCTTTCTCCAGGATGCATTTGTTCCATATAATAATCCCCTATTGATTCCAATTGATCATTAGTCATGTCATCACAGGCAATTCTTGATTTTATTAAGCTTTCAGCTTTCGTAAAATCTTCTTCTCCATTTACATTTGTTATCAATGATACGGTTAATAAAACCAATAATAACAACATTATTTTTTTCATATTTTTACCCCCCTTTATTCAACTATTACTGTTCCTGTTCCCATACCCATGCTGCAGGCAAAAGTATAAGTCCCTTTTTTATTAGGTGTAAATTCAACAGTATCCTCTGGAGTCTTTAAATATTTCCTAATCCCAAAATCCCTTATTGTAAAATCTCTTAAACAGCCAGAAACAGTTTTATCTAAGCTTATGCTTACTGGCTGGTTTACTTTTACTTTGATAGTATTTGGGTAATAATTGTAATTTTTTAATCCTATAACTACTTTTTGTATCTCTCCTTCATTAGCTGCAGCAACATTTCCAACAATTTCTTTATTGCTATTTTCACCATTTCTTAAAATAAAAAACCCTGCAAAAATCACTATTGCAATAATTCCAAGCATATATAAAGTAGACTTTTTAATTTCTATATTTTCTTTCATTGCAAAAGCACGCTCCTTGGCCCAAATACCATTATCAAAATAGTAATTGTTGTAAGTACAAAACTCCATACAATTATAAAAAACTCACTATCCTTATGCTTTCTCTCTTCATTTCTTGTTTCTTTGTATACCATAAAATTCAACCCAATCATAATAACTGCTGATACGAGAAAAACTATAACTCCGGCTGCTTTTAGATTATCATTAAGCATCATTATGGCTGTCATCGCCCCCATCAACCCCCCCATAAATCCTGCAGTTATGCCTTCCATAAAGCCCATTATCCCGCAGCATTTTCCGTTTAATCCCCCAAAGATTATTCCTATTAACATTCCAAAAATACTCCCATAAAACATGCCGTTTGTCGAACCTATATAAAATCCAGCCAAAAAACCAGATATCATACCAATTGTCATTCCTATCATCATCCCGGTCATGCATGGGAATTCTTTATATGCTCTAACTTGTCTTATCGAAGGCAATATCAAAGAGTAGCTCAGTATTGCAAAAAATAAATAAAACCCATATTTTGGAATGAAATTTTCTACATATCTTAATTTTAAGAGGTAGAATAATCCAAATATTGCAAAGGATGTTATTAAAGATACAAAAACTGTTTTTATTATCTCTCCTTCCACACCGTCGTTTGACAATGATTTCATGAATTCTTTGAATGACATTTTAAATTTTATATAAGTTTAATATATAAGCATAAGTTTAATATATAAGCTATTCTGTGAAATTAGTTTCAGTTATTTACACAGTATTTCACTATCTAAACTTATTATAAACCATTGCAAACAAAGCACCAATCAGCCAGCTAATAATAGTCCCTGTAATTAAACTGACTAATGAATAGCTAAAACTTCTTGTAACAACAAGATTGTTTATATCTATCCCGTGAAACAAGTAACTCCCTAATGTTGCAGTCAGTCCAGGAGCAATCCATACAGCAAATATGCAAACCAAGTAAACAATGGCTGCAGTAACTGCCAGGCTGTTTGCTACTTTAGTTATCTTCAATTTAGTATCCATTTTACACCCCCCTTTATATTTATGTCAGACAATCTTTATATATGCTTGGATGGTGGCTCATATGCTCTTTCCAAGATTCTTCAGTATACCCCGGAGCAGGGTTGCATTTTTCTTCTGTTGACTTCCCGGAATCTTTCCATGCCTGAATACTCCCTGGAAAAAATGTTAAAACCAAAAGCCCAATGACGAGTATTCCCGCTATGATATACATGATAATTTGTTTATCCATTTCATAAACCCCCTACTTTTTTACTATGTTTATAATTCATTTTTTTGCATCCTCCATTTTATTTTTATGCCTTATTAATAAGGTTATCCCAATTATATTAGACAATATGCCAATACCTAAAAACCATGCCTGATACTTTGTTAAAGTCACTGCTAAGCCTGATATTCCTATCAATGGAATAACCTGTAATAAAAAATGACTACAACAAGCAACCATTGATCCTCCTGAAATTGCTCCAGTAGCAGCGACTGTCCCTGTTATTTGTGCTGTGTGCTTTATAGCAGTATAAAGGCCAATCTGCACTCCAAATCCAATGGCTAAAGGAAAAATCAAATACCACATGCTTCTTAAATTCAGGAAAGCAAACTCTATCCCTTGAAAGGTACTTACAATTATAAGAGAGAACAGCAACAATCCAATTCCAGATAATACACCATACAAGACTGAATTATTTCTCACCATTTTTTGCAGCACTCGACTAATTTTCTTGCAATATCTCCTAGTTTTCCTTTATCTTTAAAAGAATAAATAATAGCAAATAATCCCCAGATTAAAACTAAAAAATATAAAACATTAAAAGAGTAATTAAGTCCTTCAATTAAAGTGTATCCAATTAAGATTAAAGTCAAAAGAAAAGGCAGTCCAAATAGTTTAAGCTCTTCCTTTATCTTATTCTCGATTAAATAAAAAATTCCAAGCGTGCTTTCTCCAATTAAAATTGCCAGGATCGTCTTGTCTAAAAAATTCCCGTACCAGTACAAAATTAAAAAAAATGCCCAAGAAATAAAAACACTGGCACAAATCACGCATATTTTATTTTTCTTAAAAATTGGTTTAATTAAGAGAAAGATAAAAAATAATACGGTTATTAATAATAAAACACTGAAGAGATTCATTTTAAATAACAAGTTGAACAATTCCTCCTACTATTATTAATATCAAAAGTGTTAAAACAATACCTTGAAAAGGTATTAATTTTCCATTCCTTATTTCAGTTATTTTTTTACTTAAACCTGGAGAAATAAAAACGATTAATCCCCCCATTAAAGCTGAAACAAGTGAATAATCAAATGCATACGTCTTTCCATATTCACCAATAAACGGAAGATACAAGGGTCCAATGCTCTTGAATATTGGTATTAAAGGCCATACAGTAAGTGCAAAAATGGCTATACTTACAAAAATATTCTGAAAGGGAATATAGCTCCATCTTTTTCCTATAACCCTTGAGAACCACATACCCATAGACATGGCAAAAGCCCCTATAAATAATGCAACAACTATTTTACTTACGCCAAGCCAAACAGCCCCTGCAGCAGCTACTCCAGCACCTATTGTGCAAAGAGGACAATGGGCCATTACTCTTGGAGTTAAGAATAGAGTAAATATCCCTGATAAAAATAAAATAATTTTTTTTGACATCTTACAATCTCATCCATTCTGCATAACTCCCATCATTATTAATAGCATAAATCACAAAATCCCCTCTTTTTACTCCGGGCATTCCAGGACTTCCATTAGGCATTCCAGGCATTGCTATACCTTTGATATCTGGTTTTTCAGTTAATAATTTGTTAACAACTTCTAAAGGGATATGACCTTCAACAAAATAATTACCCATGACAGTTGTGTGGCAGCTTTCCATAGTACTTGGAATTCCGTATTTTCTTTTTATTGCTTGAAGATCCTCTAAATCAACAACATTTGTTTTAGAATTTCCTTTACTTTTAAAATAACTTGAATATACCCCACAACAACCGCAGCTTCCAGATTTATAAAGTACTATATCCCCCTCAAAATTATTAACAGCTTCAAAGCTGCTTACATTCTTGCTTCCAAAAGCAAAAAATATGATTCCTAAAAAAATTACAATTATCATTCCCCAAATAAGAAATGTTTTTTTGACCATTTTAACCTAACATCCTCCGACCATGCCTGATCCTGTTAATCCCCTTGATGAACCGCCCTGAGCTCTTGCAGGAATTGTTCCGTGCATTTCATAATTCATTATTTCATTATCGGTCCAACCTCTTGTATCGATTGCATTACTGCTTGTTGTGTTTCCAGTTATACTTGATGCTTGGTATGTCAAAAAAAGCGCTATTAAAAACAATGTACCTATAGCTACAATCATCAATGTATTCCTTTTTATTTCCATTCAACAACCCCCGACCATTCCAGGCGATGCTACGCTTCTTGATATATCTGTTATTGTCTGTGCAGCTTCAACATTTCCTAAACCTGCTCTGAAAGTTAAAACCAATGCAGCAACAAAAAGCACACCTATCACTCCCCATAAAATCATTCTTGTATCTATTTTTTTACTCATTTTCTTTTAGCCCCCTTCAATTTTTTAGATGGTTTTTGTTTATTGAAAAAACCCGATTTATCCATGTCCTTGCAGCATCCTTTATTATTTTTTGTTTCACAGCATTCCATTTTTCCTCCATTTTTAAAAAGGGAAAAAGATGCAAGAAATAATATCTAGCATCCTCCAACCATTCCGCCTGAATTTGCTGCTTGCCCTTGCTCAATTCCCCTGTATAAATTGCTTGCCAAATTTATGTAATTTGTTGAGTCTATTCCATTAGCTTCTAGCACTTGGGCTTTCTGCTCGTGTACTCCTGGAAAGAAAAGAACTTTCCATTTTCCTAATTCATTAAGAATTTCCTCATCAGCCATATCAGGGTGTTTTGTCAATAAATATTTTGCCAGTCCCCTCATTGCATAGCTATGTGCGCATCCGCAAGCTCTTTCACCATTAGAAAAGATTATTGCTTTTGCACCGCAGCAATACTCGCAGCTTATGCTTGAGCCTATTTTAATATATCTATCCATTTGCTCTGAATTAAGTTGCATATCTTCATACTGCGTTAATTTAGCAATAGTTGCATCTGCAAGCACAGGGTTATTCGGCGAAACATCGTCGTAGGAAACCCCCATCTCCTTTCCATAAACTGATGGAATTCCTTTAGGAATAATTTCCGAAGCAGAAACAGCAGCTATCCCTGTCGTAAATCCTCCTACTTCAGAGGATGAGTAAATTTTACCTGCATTAAAAGTTATCACTAATAATAATATAGCAATAATTCCTAATTGCACGTAAAATTCAGTGTTGGTCTTCCCTATTGTTTCATGATTCTTATTTTCCATGCATTTTCTAATAATTCAAAACTATAAAAGCACTTTTGTGAAACTAGTTTCAATAGCGAAAACTTCTTAAATAGGGCTTTTTTGGGTTATATTATGGAAAATAAGTATGTTGGATATTTACTGTTTGGAGTTTCAATATTAATTATGATATTAATCCTGTTATTTAATTCAACAATGAAAAGCTTTGTCGATGAAACATGCTCTCTGGAACACGGTTTGTCATGCCCTATGTATGAAGCGATATCAAAACAAACTTATCTTGCTTTGGGGGTTATAGGATTGCTTATCATAGTATCTGTTGCTTTGGTATTCTCAAAGCCCCAAAAGGAATTTATCTTTAAAACCAGAACAATTGAAAAAAAGATACCCAAAAAGAAGCTAGACCTTTCTGATCTAAAAGAAGAGGAAAAACAGGTCTTAGAACTGATACAATCCAACAAAGCAGTATTCCAGTCAGATTTGATTGAAAAAACAGGATTTGGAAAAGCTAAGATGACTAGGATTATAGACAGATTGGAGGGAAAAGGTTTTGTGGAAAGGAAAAGAAGAGGTATGACCAACGTTGTAGTTCTAAAAGATTAGTTTATTTAATTTACCAAATCTATACACTTTATCCTCAATAATATACACTTCAATGTCTTTGGCCTTTTCCAGATAAGGGCTTAAGAAATCTCTTTTAGTAATGTCAGATCCTGGAACAAGGGTGTTAAATGAGGGCATTACAATCAAATCCGCTTTGTTGTACTTGCCTTTCAAAAAACATTTATACTTCTGGCTTGGTCTTTCCTTAAAACTAACAGCAGGGTGTTCATGTCCAATGATAATAACATCAGTCTTCTCATTAACAACAAAATCGCCATGCGCAAATAGTATGCTGCCCTCCTTATAAAAAGTTCTTACTTTCACATTTCTTTTTTTGGTGATTGGTTCTAGCACAATATCATGATTTCCCTTGATGATGGTTAATTCAGCTTTTTCTCTCAGAAAATCGATTAATCTTAGCGCATGCCTCCATTCCTGGTCAGAGATAGAACCAAACTCATGTTTTATATCACCAACAATAACAATCTTCTTGGGGTTGGTCTTTGAAATAGCTTTTCTCAGGATGCTCACAATATCATCAAACAAAAATCTTGGAATCATTACCCCTTGTTTGTTCAGTGATTCTTCAAAACCAAGATGTAAATCCCCTATTACTAATATTCTTTTATCTTTAACAAACAGGGCTAATTCGCAAATTTCTATGTTTTTTAATATTTCCATCCTAACTCATAAACTGATTACATCCATACTTTTTTAAACCATTATACTTCCCCTAATTATTTGGCAAAATGATAGGATATCTAAAAAGTAAAGCAGATAATGAAGATGTCTTCAAGGTTATAAACCCTGTTGTTGGGAGCTGGTTTAAGAGCAAATTCAAGGGGTTTAGTGATCCGCAGAGGTATGCGATTATTCCCATACATAATAAAGAAAACATCTTAGTCAGCGCTGTAACAGGCTCAGGTAAGACCTTAACAGCATTTACATCAATATTATCAGAATTAATAACCTTATCAGAGAATGATTTACTTGAAAATCAGATTTATGCTGTATATATAAGTCCTCTTAAAGCCCTATCTAACGATATTCATTTCAACTTAGAACAGCCTTTAAAAGAAATGGAAGCAGAATCAAAGAAAGATTTCAACATCAAAGTTGCAGTAAGAACAGGGGATACAACCCAGTCTGAAAAATCAAAGATGCTCAGAAGATCTCCACATATCTTAATAACAACTCCAGAATCATTTTCAATTGTATTAACATCTCCAAAACTAAGAGAAAAATTAAGCAGTATAAAATGGGTGATAATTGATGAAATCCATGCATTGGCAGAAAGTAAAAGGGGCGTTCATTTATCCTTAGCACTAGAAAGATTGGAAGAGTTATCTCCAAATTTTACAAGAATAGGATTGAGTGCAACAGCAGAGCCAGTGGATGAGATAGCACAGTTTTTAGTTGGAAATAACAGAGATTGTAAGATTGCCAAAGTTGATTTAAAGAAAAAAATGGATATAAAAGTTCTCTCTCCAACTCCTGACTTAATCAACGTGACATATAATAAAATGCATGAAGACATGTACATTCTAATAGATAATTTAATCCAGGCCCATAAAACAACATTAATTTTTACAAATACAAGATCTGCAACTGAAAGAGTAGTTCATCATCTAAAAGAAAAATTTCCAAAAAAGTATACAGAAAACATTGGTGCTCACCATGGTTCTTTATCCAAGGAACACAGGTTAAACATGGAAAAAATGATGAGGGAAGGAAAACTAAAAGCAATTGTCTGTTCAACTTCATTAGAATTAGGAATCGACATAGGTTACATAGACCTGGTCATTCTGTTAGGAAGTCCTAAAAGTGTTGCTCGTTGCACCCAGAGATTTGGAAGAGCTGGTCATAGATTACATGATACAATTAAAGGAAGAATTATTGTTCTTGACAGAGACGACTTAGTAGAGTGTTCTATCCTGTTAAAAGACGTGATAGAAGGAAAAATAGACAGAATCCATCTCCCTGAAAACTGTTTAGATGTCCTGGCTCAGCAGATATATGGAATTGCAATAACCGGAAAAATTTCAGAAAAAGACTTGTGGAAGATGGTTACAGGCAGTTATTGCTATAGAAATTTGAAATATTCTCAGTTTATAGAAGTTTTAGACTATCTATCAGGAGAATACACCAAACTGGAAGACAGGTATGTTTATGCTAAAATATGGTATGATAAAGAAACCGGTATGATCGGAAAAGAGAAGCAGATTAGCAAGAATGATTTACATGACTAATGTTGGTACTATTCCTGATGAAACTCACGTGCAGGTAAAAATAGGAGAACAGACCATAGGAAAGATAGATGAAGCATTCTTAGAGAGGCTAAAGAGGGGGGATGTTTTTGTTCTTGGGGGGAACAAATATGAATTCCTATATTCAAGAGGCATGACCGCGCAAGTAAAAACAGCAGAGCAAAGACCTCCAACAATCCCTTCATGGTTCTCAGAAATGCTTCCATTATCTTTTGATTTAGCTCAGGATATATCTAAATTCCGAGGA